>CAZKCJ010000001.1:0-22810 GCA_964550885.1 uncultured Rubrivivax sp.
GGAAGATGCCCCAGCGGTAGTCGGGCATCTTCACGTAGCCGAACTGCGCCCAGCCCTCCGGGTCGACGCTGGTCGCGGTGCGCAGGTAGACGTCGTAGTTGGTCGAGCGCTCGGGCCCGACGTCGGCCCACCACTGCAGGTAGTTCGGCTGCCACTGCTCGAGCGCACGCTGCAGCGTGCGGTCCTCGCTGAGGTTGACGTTGTTCGGGATCTTCTCGCCGTAGTCGATCGTGCTCATGTCTGCTCCTGTCGTTTGCGGGCTTTCAAACCCGGTTCCAGTCGAAGGCGGCCTTGTCGCCCTTGCCGTAGACCTTCAGCGCACCCTTGTCGCCGACGGCGTTCGGGCGCTGGAAGATCCAGTTCTGCCAGGCGGTCAACCGCCCGAAGATGCGCGTGACCATGTTCTCCACGCCGTTGAAGCGCAGGTTGGCCTCCATGCCGGTGAGCGCATCGGGGCTCAGCGCGACCCGCTCCTCGATCGCGATCCGGGTCTCGTCCGGCCAGTCGATGTCGTCCGGCGCGCTGGTCACCAGGCCCAGCGCCAGCGCGGCCTCGCCGCCGAGCGGCACGCCGAGCTTGGCGCGCACCGCGGCCAGCGGCTCGGCCTCGCCGTAGAAGCGCCGCTCCAGCCGGGTCTGGCCGGTGGCCATCGGATAGCAGCCGAAGTTGGTCTCGCCGACCGCGATCGTCGGCGCGGCGCTCTCGTCGCCGGGCAGCGTCAGCATGTAGCTGCGGTCGCAGGCCAGCGCCAGCTCGAGGAAGCTGCCGACGAAGCACGATGCCGGCTCGATCAGCGCGAACAGGCTGCGGCTGCTCACGTCCAGCCGGCTGAAGGTGCGACGCAGCATGCCGATCGTCTCGCGCACGAACCAGTGGTCGCGGTTGGCCAGCAGCGCCGCGTCCATCGACTCCACGCCCGAGGCCGAGCCCTCGGTGCCGATCAGCCAGGTGCCGATTGCGAGCTCGTTGGTGCGCATCCACAGGATCGCGTCGTCCAACTCGCGCGCCAGCGCCAGCGGGTACCAGGCGGCTCCCTTGGCCAGGATCGCTGCCGGGTCGCTCTCCACCGGCTGCGTCGGCGCCTTGATCGTGAAGGTCGCGGTGCGCCGGCTGCGGTCGATCGCGACCTCGACGTTCGGGTAGCGCAGCGCGTCGGCCTCGGTGGTGCGCGTGATCGGCGTCAATGCGACCCCCTTCGCATCGGCCGGCCGGTCGCTGCCGCGAGCCAACTCGAGTGCGCGCTCCTGCACCCGGGCCGCGAACTGCGCCGGCTTGGCGATGTAGTCGACCAGCCGCCAGTCGATCGCCTTCTGGCCGCGTACGCCTTCGGTGGTGGTGCAGAAGACGTCGGCCAGGTCGTGGCGCACGTGGCGCTTGTCGGTGACCCGGGTCAGGCCGCCGGTGCCGGGCAGCACGCCAAGCAGCGGCACCTCCGGCAGGCTGACCGCGCTGGAGCGGTCGTCGACCAGCAGGATCTCGTCGCAGGCCAGCGCGAGCTCGTAGCCGCCGCCGGCGCACGAGCCGTTGACCGCCGCCAGGAACTTCAGCCCGGAGTACTGCGACGAGTCCTCGATGCCGTTGCGGGTCTCGTTGGTGAACTTGCAGAAGTTCACCTTCCACGCGTGGCTCGAGCAGCCGAGCATGAAGATGTTCGCGCCCGAGCAGAAGACCCGGTCCTTCGCGCTGGTGACGACTACCGTACGCACTTCCGGATGCTCGAAGCGAATGCGGTTGAGTGCGTCGGCCAGCTCGATGTCGACGCCTAGGTCGTAGCTGTTCAGCTTGAGCTTGTAGCCCGGGCGCAGGCCGGCGTTCTCGTCGATGTCCAGCTGCAGCGTGGCCACCGGGCCTTCGAAGCCGAGCTTCCAGTGGCGGTAGCTGCCCGGTTCGGTGCGGTAGTCGACCGGCTTCGCCGAGGTCGCGGTGTCAAGGGTGCCTTGCGTCATGTAGCCTCCGGTTAGATGCACTCTACTGCGTGTAGTTCAGACGATTGACGCGCATCATAGTGCGTGTTTTGACCATCGTCAACATGCAACATCGTGCGTTTCATAGGTGTTAACCCTTATCCGTACAGCGCGTCATGAACCAGCGCGCGCAGCGCCGCGAAGGTCTCGGCCAGCGGCTGCGCGCTGGTATCCAGCCGGAACTCCGCCTTCGAGTAAAACGCCGCACGCCCTGCCAGGATCGCCTTCAGATCTTGCATCGCTTCCTGATTGCCTGCCATCGGACGGGTATCGCCCTGGGCGACCACGCGGTTCATGTGGTCCTTCGGGTCGGCCACCAGCCAGATCGTCGTGCAGTGCGACAGCAGCAGGTTGAAGCTGGCCGGGTCGGACACCAGGCCACCCGGGGTGGCGATCACCGCCTCCGGATAGAGCTGGATCATCTCCTCGACTGCACGCCGCTCGTAGCGCCGGTACGCGTTCTGCCCGTACAGCGCCTGGATCTCGCTGATCGAGCAGCCGGCGAACTGCTCGATCTCGCGGCTGAGCTCGACGAAGGGAAAGGCCAGGTCCGCGGCCAGCATCTGCCCGAGGGTGGACTTGCCCGAGCCGCGCAGGCCGATCAGCGCGATCCGTGCCGGTCGCCCGGCCGGACCGGGCCCGGAGCGCGCCGCCGCCGCGTCGAGCACCGGGATCATCGCCTCGCGCACCCGGCGCAGGGTCGGCTCGTCGCGCTGACTCAGCAGCTCGCGGATCATCAGCCACTCGGGCGAGCTGGTGGTCATGTCCCCCAGCAGCTCGGCGAGCGGACACTTCAGCGCCTGCGCGACCTGCAGCAGCACCAGCACCGACGCGTTGCCGACGCCGTACTCCAGGTTCGCGAGGTGGCGCTCCGACACTTCGGCCGCCTGCGACAGGGCCTTGCGGGTCATGCCGCGGCGCGAGCGCAGCGCCCGCACGCGTTCCCCCAGCTTCACCAGGAACGGATGCTTGCCGCCCGCGTCGGCTGCGGCCACACTCGGGGCAGCAGCGGCGTGCGGCCCGGACTGCGGCACGGCGCCAGCCGCCCCGCTATGGGTGCGCAACGCCTGCTCGTGCAGTATGGTGCTTGACATGCGTTCGTCATCCAGCCTAAAGTCAGGACACGCACAATACTGCATGCAAGATCGGGATGCAAGTGCAGACCGACCGTCCATTTTCTTGGAGAGAGTCCGCCGCGATGTCCGCCACCCCCACCCCTGAAGCCCTCCACGCCCGGCTGGCCGTGCTCACCGCGCAGCTGGCCGGTCGGCCGCTGGATGCGTCGCTGCAGGCCTGGCTGAACGCCGAGCACGGTGCCGACCGCTCGACCTACGCCGACCTGAAGGCGCTGTGCGAAGCCGGCACGGCCGCCGGCTGGCTATGTAATCGCGAAGGCGGCGGCATCCGCTACGGCCGCATCTTCAAGCCCGACGCCGGCCTGCACGACTTCTCGGTCGACGTGGTCGACATGCGCGACGTCGTCGGCCCGCACCACGTGCATCCGCTGGGCGAGATCGACCTGGTCATGCCGCAGGAAGGCGACGCCCGCTTCGACGGCCACGGTGCCGGCTGGGTGGTGATGCCGCCTGGCAGCGCGCACCGCCCGACGGTGACCGGCGGCCGCGCCCTGGTGCTGTACCTGCTGCCGCAGGGCAAGATCCAGTTCGGCTGAGACGATCCACGGCCGTTCATCGCGCGCTCCGCCACCCGCGCCTCATCCCGCCAACACCTCGGACATCGCTGCCATGGCCACCCCGACCTCCACCCCCGCCCCCGACGTCCCGGCGCCGCCCGAGCGCTTCAACTTCGCGCAGCACCTGCTCGCGCGCAACGCCGCGCGTGCGGCCAAGCCGGCCTTCGTCGACGAGCTGGGCACGCTGAGCTACGGCGAGCTCGACCAGCGGGTGCGCCAGCTCGCCAGCGCGCTGCGTGCGCTCGGCATCCGGCGCGAGGAGCGGGTGCTGCTGCTGATGCAGGACACCATCGACTGGCCGGTCAGCTTCCTCGGCGCGATCTACGCGGGGCTGGTCCCGGTCGCGGTGAACACACTGCTGACCGCCGACGACTACGCGTACATGCTCGAGCACTCGCGCGCGCAGGCGGTGCTGGTCTCGGGCGCGCTGCTGCCGGTGCTGACCAGCGCGATGATCAAGAGCGACCACGAGGTGATCAAGGTGATCGTGTCGCGGCCCGCCGCGCCGCTGCATCCGGCCGAGGTCGAGTTCGAGGCCTTCCTCGCCGCGCAGGCACCGGCGGCGCGCGCGGCCCGCACTGCCGCCGACGACCCGGCCTTCTGGCTGTACTCGTCGGGCTCCACCGGCCGGCCCAAGGGTGCGGTGCACACCCATGCGAATCCGTACTGGACCTCGGAGCTGTACGGCACCCGGCTGCTCGGCGTGCGCGAGGCCGACGTGTGCTTCAGCGCGGCCAAGCTGTTCTTCGCGTACGGCCTCGGCAACGCGCTGACCTTCCCGATGAGCGTGGGTGCGACCACGCTGCTGATGGCCGAGCGGCCAACGCCGGAGGCAACCTTCCGCCACTGGCTCGGCGGCGTCGGCGGCGTCAAGCCCACCGTGTTCTTCGGCGCGCCGACCGGCTTTGCCGGCATGCTGGCGCATCCGCAGCTGCCCGCGCGCGCGCAGGTCGCGCTGCGGCTGGTGTCGTCGGCCGGCGAGGCGCTGCCGGCCGAGCTGGGCGAGCGCTTCAAGCAGCACTTCGGCATCGACATCGTCGACGGCATCGGCTCGACCGAGATGCTGCACATCTACATCAGCAACCGCCCCGACCACGTGCGCTACGGCTCGACCGGCTGGGCGGTGCCCGGCTACGAGATCGAGCTGCGCGGCGACGACGGCCAGCCGGTGCCCGACGGCGAGCCGGGCGACCTGTACGTGCAGGGTCCGAGCGCGGCGATCATGTACTGGGGCAACCGGCAGAAGACGCGCGAGACCTTCCAGGGCGGCTGGACCAAGAGCGGCGACAAGTACATCCGCAACGCCGACGACGGCAGCTACACCTACGGCGGGCGCAGCGACGACATGCTCAAGGTCAGCGGCATCTACGTCAGCCCCTTCGAGGTCGAGGCGACGCTGGTGCAGCACCCGGCGGTGCTCGAGGCGGCGGTGATCGGCGCCGCCGACGCCGAGGGCCTGACCAAGACCAAGGCCTTCGTCGTGCTCAAGCCCGGCGCGAAGGCCGGCGCCGACGAGCTCCAGGCCTTCGTGAAGGAGCGGCTGGCGCCCTACAAGTACCCGCGGATGATCGAGTTCATCGCCGAGCTGCCGAAGACCGCGACCGGCAAGATCCAGCGCTTCAGGCTGCGCGAGCGCGAAGCAGGCAGGGCCTGATGCGCGCGCCGGCAGCGGCACCGCCGCCGACCGAGTTCGCCGAGATCGACTGGGCCGGACGGCGGGTGCGCATCGAGCACCTGTGGCTGAACCGCGAGCGCCGCGAGCAGCCGCTGCTGCTGTTCCTGCACGAGGGGCTGGGCTCGGTGGCGATGTGGCGCGACTTCCCGCAGCGGCTGTGCGACGCGCTCGGCTGGCGCGGGCTGGTGTACTCGCGCCCCGGCTACGGCCGCTCGACCCCGCGCCCGGCCGACGAGCACTGGGCTCCCGACTTCATGCACCGGCAGGCGCACGAGGTGCTGCCGGCGCTGCTCGACGCGACCCACATCGACCCGACGCGCGAGCCGTTGTGGCTTCTCGGCCACAGCGACGGCGGCACGATCGCGCTGCTGTACGCCGCGCGCTGGCCGCAGCTGCCGGCCGGGTTGATCCTGCTCGCGCCGCACATCTTCGTCGAGCAGATCTGCGTCGACCGCATCGCGCAGGCCGGCGACGACTACCGCAACGGCGATCTGCGCGCGCGGCTGGCCCGCTACCACGACGACCCGGATTCGGCGTTCTGGGGCTGGAACCGGATCTGGCTGCACCCGCCCTTCCGGCAGTGGTCGATCGCCGACGAGATCGCCACCGTCCGCTGCCCGGTGCTCGCGGTGCAGGGGCTGGACGACGAGTACGGTACGCTCGCGCAAATTCGCGGCATCGCGCAACGGATACCGCAAACCCGGCTGCTGGAGATGGCACACTGCGGCCACTCGCCGCACCGCGACCAGGCCGACGCGCTGATCGCCGCGGTCGGGGACTTCATCAAACCCAACGACTAGGAGAACCACTCGTGACCCTGATCCGCACCACCATCACCGCGGCGATGCTCGCGCTGGCGCTGCCCGCCGCCCATGCGCAGGCCAAGCTCAAGGTCGGCCTGATGCTGCCGTACAGCGGCACCTACGCCGCGCTCGGCACCGCGATCGAGAACGGCTTTCGCCTGTACGTCGACGAGCAGGGCGGCAAGCTCGGCGGCCGCGAGATCGAGTACGTCAAGGTCGACGACGAGAGCGATCCGGCCAAGGCCACCGACAACATCAACAAGCTGATCAAGCGCGACAACGTCGACGTCGTCGTCGGCACCGTGCACTCGGGCGTCGCGATGGCGATGGCCAAGGTCGCGAAGGACACCGGCACGCTGCTGATCGTGCCCAACGCCGGTGCCGACGCGGTCACCGGGCCGATGTGCGCGATCAACATCTACCGCAGCTCGTTCTCGAACTGGCAGCCCGGCTACGCGATGGGCCAGGTGATGGCCAAGCGCGGGCACAAGAACGCGGTCACGATCACCTGGAAGTACGCGGCCGGCGACGAGTCGGTGGGCGGCTTCAAGGAAGCCTTCACCAAGGCCGGCGGCAAGGTGATCAAGGACCTGACGGTGCCGTTCCCGAACGTCGAGTTCCAGGCGCTGCTGACCGAGATCGCGGCACTCAAGCCCGACGCGGTCTACACCTTCTTCGCCGGCGGCGGCGCGGTCAAGTTCGTCAAGGACTACGCGGCCGCGGGCCTGAAGGGCAAGATCCCGCTGTACGGCGCCGGCTTCCTGACCGACGGCACGCTGCAGGCGCAGGGCGAGGCCGCGCAAGGGCTGCTGACCACGCTGCACTACGCCGACGGGCTGAACACCCCGCGCGACAACGCGTTCCGGCTGGACTACGCGAAGGCCTACAAGCTGCAGCCCGACGTCTACGCGATGCAGGGCTACGACGCCGCGCAGATGCTCGCCATCGGGCTGGCCGCGACCAAGGGCGACGTGAGCAAGAAGGCCGAGTTCGCCGCCGCACTGCAGAAGGCCAAGATCGACAGCCCGCGCGGCACCTTCACGCTGTCGGCCAGCCACAACCCGATCCAGGACATCTACCTGCGCGAGGTCTCGGGGCTGGAGAACAAGAAGATCGGCATCGCGTCCAAGGCGCTGGCCGACCCGGGCCGCGGCTGCAAGCTGTGACCCCCGCGAGGTCCGCCGCCCGGTGCACGGCGGGCCTCGCGCCGCCGTGCAGCGCGCGCTTCGAGCAGCGCTGCCCGGCCGCACTGGCGCCGGCTTGATGCGCCGGCGAGCAGCCGCCAGCACGAGGTCCGCCTCCCACCCGACCACGCCGCGATGGACCTCACGACCTTCCTGATCCAGTGCCTGAACGCGCTGCAGTACGGGCTGCTGCTGTTCCTGGTGGCCAGCGGGTTGACGCTGATCTTCGGGATCATGGGCGTGATCAACCTCGCCCACGGCAGCTTCTACATGATCGGCGCGTACATGGCCTACGCGCTGGCGCCGATCGTGGGCAGCACCTTCGGCGGCGGCTTCTTCGCGACGCTGCTGGTCGGGCTGGTGCTGTCGGTGATCCTCGGCTACGTGCTCGAGTGGGTGTTCTACAGCTACCTGTACGAGCGCGAGCACCTGCAGCAGGTGCTGATGACCTACGGGCTGATCCTGGTGTTCGAGGAGCTGCGCACGCTGCTGGTCGACGATGACGTGCACGGCGTGCAGGCGCCGCCGATCCTGGCCGGCGCGATCCCGCTGGGCGACATGATGACCTACCCGGTCTACCGGCTGTTCATCTCGGGCGTGTGCATCCTGCTGGCGATCGGCATGTGGTGGGTGTTCGCACGCACGCGGCTGGGCATGATGATCCGCGCCGGCAGCACCAACCGCGAAATGGTCCGCAGCCTGGGCATCGACATCAAGTTCCTGTACCGGGTGGTGTTCGCCGCCGGCGTGGCGATCGCGGTGCTGGCCGGCATGCTGGCCGCGCCGGTGTCCAGCGTGTACCCGGGCATGGGCAACCAGGTGCTGATCATCTGCTTCGTCGTCGTCGTCATCGGCGGCATCGGCTCGATCCGCGGCGCGCTGGTCGCGGCGCTGCTGATCGGCGTGGTCGACACCTTCGGCAAGGTGCTGCTGCCGAACGCGGCCGGGGTGCTGGTATACGTGCTGATGGCGCTGATCCTGCTGTGGAAGCCCGACGGGCTGTTCAAGGCCGGCTGAGCGGGCGATGGGCAGCGCACGCGTCTGGTTCGTGGTCGCCGCGTTCGCGGCGCTGGCGGCCTACCCGCTGATGGCCAGCGGGTTCGGCCTCGACCTGGTGACCAAGACGATGATCTTCGCGATCTTCGCGCTGAGCCTGGAGCTGGTGGTCGGCGGCGCCGGCCTGATCAGCTTCGGCCACGCCGCCTTCTTCGGCATCGGCGCCTACGCCGCGGTGCTGCTGTCGCCGCAGTACGAGGCCGCGGCGATGGCGTGGCTGCTGCCGGCGGCAATGGGCTGCGCCGCGCTGTACGCGCTGGCGGTCGGCGCGCTGAGCCTGCGCACCCGCGGCGTGTACTTCATCATGGTCACGCTGGCCTTCGCGCAGATGGCCTACTACGTGGTCCACGACACGCCGCTGGGCGGTGGCACCGACGGCATCTACCTGATGGTCAAGCCCTCGCTCGGCACGCTGGACCTGGACCAGTCGGGGACCATGTACGCGCTGACGCTGGCCGCGCTGGCGCTGACCTTCGGCCTGCTCGCAATGCTGTCGCGCTCGCGCTTCGGCCGCGCGCTCGCCGGCATCCGCGTGAACGAGCAGCGCATGCGCGCGACCGGCTTCGCCACCTACCCGTACAAGCTCGCCGCGTTCACGCTCAGCGGCGGCCTGGCCGGACTGGCGGGCTTCCTGTTCGCGGTCAAGGACGGCTTCGTCAACCCCGAGCTGCTGAGCTGGCACCTGTCGGGCGCGGTGCTGATCATGATCATCCTCGGCGGCATCGGCCACCTGCGCGGCGCGCTGATCGGCGCCTTCGCCTACGCGCTGCTGCAGGAGTTCTTCCAGAGCCAGGCGATCTTCGGCAGCTTCGCCGACCGCTGGCACCTGGGCCTGGGCCTGGCGATCATCGTCAGCGTCGCGCTGCTGCCCAACGGCCTGATCGGGCTGCCGGCAATCTGGCGCGAACGGCTGCTCGGCCGCGCATCGCGCCGCAGCGCCAGCGCGCGGAGACCGACGTGAGCGAGCAGGAGGTGCTGCTGCGCGGGCGCGCGCTCAGCCGCCGCTGGGGCGGGCTGATCGCAGTCAACGAGGTCTCGCTCGACCTGGCGCGCGGCGAGGTGCACGCGGTGATCGGCACCAACGGCGCCGGCAAGTCCACGCTGATCAACCTGCTGTCGGGCGAGATCGCGCCGTCCAGCGGCACGGTCGAGCTGCTCGGCCGCGACATCACCGCGTGGTCGCAGCCGCGGCGCGCGCAGCTGGGCCTGGGCCGCAGCTACCAGCGCAACACGATCTATCCGAGCTTCACCGTGCTCGAGAACTGCCGGCTCGCCGCGCAGGCGCGCACGCCGCGCCCCTGGGCGGTGTGGGAAGCGGCGAAGCGCTGCGAGCGCAGCCTGCGCGCCGGCCGCGAAGCCGCGGCGCGCACCGGCCTGAGCGACGAGCTCGACCGCCCGGCCGGGCTGCTGAGCCACGGCCAGAAGCGCCAGCTCGAGATCGCGATGTGCCTGGCGACCGCGCCGCAGGTGCTGCTGCTCGACGAGCCGCTCGCCGGCATGGGCGCCGAGGAGACCGATCGCATGCTCGGCCTGCTCGACGAGCTGCGCGCCGGCCACGCGATCCTGCTGGTCGAGCACGACATGGACGCGGTCTTCCGCGTGGCCGACCGGATCACGGTGATGGTCAACGGCGCGGTGATCGCGACCGACACGCCCGAGGCGGTGCGGCTGAACCCCGACGTGCAGGCCGCGTACCTGGGCACCCACTGAGATGGCCAGCCTGATCCTCGAGGCGCGCGACCTGCAGGCCTGGTACGGGTCGAGCCACGTGCTGCACGGCGTCGCGCTGCAGATCGAGCGCGGCGAGACCGTCGGCCTGCTCGGGCGCAACGGCATGGGCAAGACCACGCTGATCCGCACGCTGCTCGGCCACGTGACCCAGCGCGCCGGCACGATCGTGCTCTTCGGCAAGGACCGCAGCCGGGCGGCGCCGCACGAGGTCGCGCGCAGCGGCGTCGCCTACGTGCCCGAGGGCCGCGGCGTCTTCCCGAACCTGTCGGTGCGCGAGAACCTGGTGATGGCCGCGCGCCCGCCCAGCGGGCCCAAGGGCTGGAGCTACGAGCGCGTGCTGCAGACCTTCCCGCGGCTGAGCGAGCGGCTCGGCAACCTCGGCGCGCAGCTGTCGGGCGGCGAGCAGCAGATGCTGTCGATCGGCCGCGCGCTGCTGACCCAGCCCGAGCTGATCATCCTCGACGAAGCGACCGAGGGGCTGGCGCCGATGATCGTCGCCGAGATCTGGCGCGTGATCGGCCAGATCCGCGAGGACGGCATTGCCACGCTGATCGTCGACCGCGACTTCCGCAAGGTGCTGGCCCACAGCGACCGCGCGGTGGTGCTGCAGAAGGGCAAGGTCGTGCTCGCCGGCAGCGCGGCGCAGCTGCGCGACAGCCCCGAACTGGCGACCTACCTCGGCGTCTGAGCAGCCGCGGGGCCGGCACCGGCCCGGTTCGACCAACCAGCTCGCAGCCGATGGCAGCCGCCGACCGCCGCCCCGGGCCGGCTCGACCAGCCAGATCATCCCCAACGGCAGCCACCGGCCGCAACCGGCTGGCCCCAGCCTGCAGCGCCTGCGTCCGCTCCTGTGCAGCTGCGCCCGCAGCCGCCGTCAGGGCTGCGCCGCGACCATCACCGCGTAGGCCTTGAACACCGCGGTGGCCGGCGCCCCGACCGCCAGGCCGAGCGCATCCACGCCTTCGTTGGTGACGCTCGCGCTGATCGTGCCGCCGCCGGGCAGCGTCAGCACCACCAGCGACGACACCGAGCCGCGCTGCAGCCGCGACACCGTGCCCGCCAGCTGGTTGCGCGCCGACAGCTGCCAGCCGGCGAAGTCGGCGACCAGCACGACTTCCGACGCCTTGATCAGCGCGAGCACCTCCTTGCCCTTCTTCAGCTTCAGCCGCCGCGCGGCAGTGGTGGTCAGGGTCGCGGTGATCGTGTCCCCCGAGCGGCAGGCGATCGTCACCTGGGTGGTGACCGGGCCGAGCTCAAGCTCGGCGACGCTGCCGGCAAACTGGTTGCGCGCCGTGGTCTTCATCGACATCCTCCGCAGCAGCCCGTACAGCGCGGGCAGTTCAGCCAGGCGCGCTTCCTGCGCGCGCACGAATTCACGGTGATCGGCCTGCAGCCGGCGCCACGCCTGCAGCAGCTCGAGCGCGGCCGCGCTCAGGCGCGTGCCGCTGGTGGCGGTGTGCAGCAGCGGCTCGTTCGCGAGGTTGCCCGCGTGGTCGAGCATCAGCCAGGCGCCACGATACGACAGCCCGGCGGTGCGCGCCGCGCGGTTGATCGAGCCGGTGTCGTGCAGCGCCTGCAGCAGCGCAAAGAAGCGCGCGTCGAGCCGGCCTGCCAGCCGCAGCTCGCCGCTGAGCAGCGCGCCGTCGGCGGGCAGCGACGCCTTCATGCGATCACCGCGACCGTCTTGATCTGCACCCACACCGGCAGGCCCGGCTGCAGCCGCAGCGCGCGCGCCGAGCGCCGGGTCAGCCGCGCGACCACTGGGCTCGCGCCGATGCGCACGCGCACCAGCGTCAGCGCCGGATGCTCGTCGTCGGCGATCGCCTCGACCCGGCCCTGCAGCTGGTTGCCGATGCTGGTGTCGGTCTGGCGCACCAGCGCCAGGCTCAGGTCGCGCGCGAGCAACCGCACCCGCACCGCGCGGCCCAGCGGCAGCCCGGGGTCGCGCACCCACACGCGCAGGTCGTCGCCGCCGACCGCGAGCCGGGCCAGCTGCCAGTGCGCGTCGCGCTCGGCGACCACGGCGTCGAGCACCACGCCGGCACCCTCGACGTGCGCGGTCGGCAGGTCCAGCCGCGCCATCAGCTCGCCCAGCGGACCAGCGCCGATCACCCGGCCGTCGCGCAGCAGCACCACGTGCTGCGCCAGGCGCGCGACCTCGTCCAGCGCGTGGCTGACGTAGACGATCGGCAGCGCCAGCTCGCGCTGCAGCCGCTCCAGGTAGGGCAGCAGCTCGGCCTTGCGCGCCGCGTCCAGCGCCGCCAGCGGCTCGTCCAGCAGCAGCAGCTTCGGGCTCGCCGCGAGCGCGCGCGCGATCGCGACCCGCTGGCGCTCACCGCCGGACAGCGTGTGCGGCCGCCGGCGCAGCAGCGCGCCGATGCCCAGCAGCTCGACCAGCGGCTCGAGCGCGATGCGCTCCCTGTCGGCGCGGCGCTGCGCGAACGCGAGGTTGCCGCGCACGTCCAGGTGCGGGAACAGCGCCGCCTCCTGGATCACGTAGCCGATCGCGCGCCGATGCGCCGGAACGAAGCGCCGCTGCGCGTCGTCCTGCCACAGCTCGTCGCCGAAGGCGACGCGGCCGGCCGCACGCTCCAGTCCGGCGAGCGCGCGCAGCACCGTGGTCTTGCCGCAGCCCGAAGGCCCGAACAGCGCGGTGGTGCCGCGCGCCGGCAACTGCAGCGCGACCTCCAGCGTGAAGCCGGCGCGCGGCAGGCGCAGCTGCGCTTCGATCACCGCGCGCGCTCCGCCGCGCGGCCGGTGGGCCGACCCAGCAGGTACACCGCCATCAGCACCAGCAGCGCGAACACCACCATGCCGGCTGCCAGCCGGTGCGCAGCGCCGTACTGCATTGCTTCGACGTAGTCGTAGACCGCGACCGACAGCACCAGCGTCTGCCCGGGGATGCTGCCGCCGATCATCAGCACCACGCCGAACTCGCCGACGGTGTGCGCGAAGCCGAGCACGCAGGCGGTCAGCAGCCCGGGCCGCGCCTGCGGCAGCGCGACGTGCACGAAGCGGTCCCAGGGCCCGGCGCGCAGCGTCGCCGCCGCCTCCAGCGTGGGCTCGGGGATCGCCTCGAAGGCCTGCTGCAGCGGCTGCACGACGAAGGGCAGCGAGTACAGCACCGACGCGACCACCAGCCCGGCGAAGGTGAAGGGCAGCAGCCCCAGGCCCAGAGCCTGGGTCGCGCGCCCGAGCGGACCCTGCGGGCCCATCAGCAGCAGCAGGTAGAAGCCCATCACCGTCGGCGGCAGCACCAGCGGCATCGCCACCAGCGACGCGACCAGCGACTTGCTGCGCGAGCGCGTGCGCGCGAGCCACCAAGCCAGCGGCGTGCCCACGAGCAGCAGCAGCAGCGTGGTCAGCGCCGCGAGCTGCGCGGTCAGCCGCACGGCGGTCCAGTCGGCGGGGCTCACGCCGCGCGGTCGTCAGGGGTCGTAGCCAAAGGCGGCGATCAGCTCGCGCGCCGGCGGCGAGCGCAGGTAGGCCAGCAGCGCCTGCGCGGCCGGGTTGCCCTCGCCCGCGCGCAGCAGCACCGCGTCCTGGCGGATCGGCGCGTGCAGCGCCTGCGGCACCAGCCAGTGCGAGCCAACGGCTGCCTGCCCGGGAACGGTGATCTGCGAGCGCGCGACGAAGCCGAGCTCGGCGTTGCCGCTGGCGACGAACTGGAACGCCTGGCCGACACTCTCGCCGGTGACCAGCTTGCCCGCGAGCGCCGCGTCGAGCCCGCGCGCGCGCAGCATTTCGAGCGCCGCCGCCCCGTAGGGCGCGACCTTCGGATTGGCGATCGCCAGATGCTCGAAGTGGCCGCCGGCCAGGACCGCGCCCTGGTCGTCGACGAAGCCGGGCCGCGCACTCCACAGCACCAGCCGGCCGGTGGCGTAGCTGAAGCTGCTGCCGGGCACCGCGTGGCCCTCGGCGATCAGCTTGCGCGGGGTCGCGGCGTCGGCGGCGAGCAGCACCGCGAACGGCGCGCCCGTGCGGATCTGCGCGTAGAACTTGCCGGTCGCGCCGATCGACAGCTTCAGCGTGTGGCCGGTGGCGGCAGTGAAGCCGGCGGCGATGCGCTGCATCGGCTGCGCGAAGTTCGCGGCCACCGCGATCAGCGCCTCGGCGGCCCGGGCGCCGGCCGCACTCAGTGCGAGCGCGAGCAGGACTGCCGCCAGCACGACGGGGCGGCGGCGGCACTCGATGGGTTGGCGGTACGGCTTCATGGTCGTCCGGTCGGCTACCCTGCCGACTGCAGTTTCTTTATGTACTGCAGTTTATAGCAAGCCGCCCGACGATGGGAGCGAACCACAGGGCGGTCCCCCGAGCACGACGGCGGCACAGCGCCCGGCTGCAGCGCAAGGCTGCCGCGGCGGCGCGCCGGCACCGCAGCCGGCCACGGCGCAGGACGGCGTGAGGCGCCCGGCGCGCTGCCCGCAACGGGCAGCATGGGACAATCGGCGGCATGCTCAAGCCCCTAGTCGCCGCCTGCGTCGGTCTGACCCTGGCGGCCGCGCTGCCCGTGCAGGCGCAGCGCAACTTCACCGCCCAGGCGCTGCGCGGCGAGCTGCAGGTCACGCAGCCGCCGGCGGCGCTGCTCAACGGCAAGCCGGTGCAGCTGGCGCCCGGCGCGCGCATCCGCGACGAGCAGAACCTGCTGCTGGTGTCGGCGGCGCTGGCCGGGCGCAAGCTGGTCGTGTACTACACGCTCGAGCCGGGCACCGGCCACCTGCAGGACGTGTGGGTGCTGACCCGCACCGAAGCCGCGCGCAAGCCCTGGCCGACCACCGCGAAGGAAGCGCAGGCCTGGAAGTTCAACGAGTTCACCCAGACCTGGACCAAGCCCTGAGCACGCGGTCGGCGGAAGGCACGCGGTGACGAAGAAGGTCTACATCCGCAGCTACGGCTGCCAGATGAACGAGTACGACACGGCGCGCACCGCCGACCTGCTGCAGGCCGAGCGCGGCTACGAGCGCACCGACGACCCCGAGCAGGCCGACCTGGTGCTGTTCAACACCTGCTCGATCCGCGAGAAGGCGGCGCACAAGGTGTTCAGCGACCTGGGCCGGGTGAAGGCGCTGAAGGCGCGCGGCACGCTGATCGGCGTCGGCGGCTGCGTCGCCAGCCAGGAGGGCGACGCGATCGTCGAGCGCGCGCCCTTCGTCGACCTGGTGTTCGGCCCGCAGACGCTGCACCGGCTGCCGCAGATGATCGACCGGCGGCTGGCCGACGGCCGGCCGCAGGTCGACGTGAGCTTCCCCGAGATCGAGAAGTTCGACCACCTGCCGCCGGCACGGGTGGCCGGTCCAACCGCCTTCGTGTCGATCATGGAGGGCTGCTCCAAGTACTGCTCGTACTGCGTGGTGCCCTACACCCGCGGCGAGGAGGTCAGCCGGCCGCTGGACGACGTGCTCGCCGAGATCGGCGACCTGGCCGCACGCGGCGTGCGCGAGGTGACCCTGCTCGGCCAGAACGTCAACGCGTGGCGCGACTCGGACAGCGGCGGGCCGGCCGACTTCGCGCTGCTGCTCGAGTGCGTGGCCGCGCTGCCCGGCATCGAGCGCATCCGCTACACCACCAGCCACCCGAAGGAGTTCACGCCGCGGCTGATCGACGCCTACGCGCGCGTGCCCAAGCTCGCCGCGCACCTGCACCTGCCGGTGCAGCACGGCAGCGACCGCATCCTCGGGCCGATGAAGCGCGGCTACACGATTGCGCAGTACAAGGCCATCGTGCAGCGGCTGTACGCGGTCTGCCCGCAGCTGTCGCTGTCCACCGACTTCATCGTCGGCTTCCCCGGTGAGACCGACGCCGACCACGCGCTGACGCTGGCGCTGGTCGACGAGCTCGGCTTCGACGCGAGCTTCAGCTTCGTCTACAGCCCGCGCCCGGGCACCCCGGCCGCCAACCTGCGCGACGCGACCCCGCACGAAGTGAAGCTGCAGCGGCTGCAGCAGCTGCAGGCGCGGCTGGACGCGAACGCGCGCCGGATCGCGCAGGCGCGCGTCGGCACGGTGCAGCGGGTGCTGGTCGAAGGGCCGGCGCGCCGGCCCGGGCCGCAGGGCGCGGAGCTGATGGGCCGCACTAGCTGCAACCGGATCGTCAACTTCAGCGGGCCCGACGAGCTCATCGGCCGGATGGTCGAGCTGACGATCACCGAAGCGTTGCCGCACTCGCTGCGCGGCCGCTGGCCGGCGGCGGCCGTGCTGCAGCCGCTGGACGCGGCGGCACCAGCCTGAGCCGGGCACCTGCCGCCAGCGCGACCGCGCCCGCTCAGCGCCGACCGGGCCCGAAGGCCACCCACCACAGCGCCAGCGCGGCGGCCACCACCAGCGCGGCGTAGGTCAGCATCCGGCCGTCGCTGCCGCTGACGATCAGCCCGGCGGCCAGCACCAGCGCCCCGGCCAACGCTGGCGCCGCCACCAGCCGCCGCCAGCGCAGCGCCGCCAGCTCGCGTCGCCACAGCAGCTTCGCGCCGGCCGCGGCCAGGACCGCGACCCACAGCGCCGGCAGGAAGAACTCGAACAGGTGCCAGAAGGCGTCCAGCGGGGCCATGCGCCGGCCGCACATCGCGTCGGTGGCATTCGCGTCAGCGCCCGAGTGACAGCGCGCGCGTACGAGGGATGAGGAGCACAGAAGGGCAAGGAGTCGAATTTTATAATCGGCGGGTGAGCGTCCTGACCCTCGGGCTGAACCACACGACCGCGCCGCTGGACCTGCGCGGCCGCCTGGCGTTCACGCCCGAGCAGTTGCCCGGCGCGCTGCGCGCGTTCCTCGACCGTGCGCAGGGCGCGCGCGGCTCGGAAGCGGCGCTGCTGTCCACCTGCAACCGCACCGAGCTGTACGTGGCCGCGACCGACGGCCAGGCGCCGCTCGAGCTGGTGCAGCCGGCGCTGGACTGGCTGGCCGCGCACGGTAGCCTCAGCGGCCAGCAGCTGTCCGGCCACACCTACGTGCTGGAGCACCGCGCCGCGGCGCGGCACGCGTTCCGCGTGGCCGCCGGGCTCGATTCGATGGTGCTGGGCGAGCCGCAGATCCTCGGCCAGATGAAGCAGGCGATGCGCCAGGCCAGCGCCGCCGGCACGCTCGGGCGCACGCTGCACCAGCTGTTCCAGCGCTCGTTCGCGGTCGCCAAGCAGGTGCGCAGCTCCACCGAGCTCGGCGCGCACTCGATCAGCATGGCGGCGGCGGCGGTGCGACTGGCGTCGCAGCTGTTCGAGGACCTGAGCCGGCTGCAGGTGCTGTTCGTCGGTGCCGGCGAGATGATCGAGCTGGTCGCGACCCACTTCGCCGCGCGCCAGCCGCGCACGATCGCGCTGGCCAACCGCACGCTCGAGCGCGGCGAGAAGCTGGCCGGCCGCTTCGGCGCGCAGGCGCTGCGGCTGGCCGAGCTGCCGGCGCGGATGCACGAGTTCGACGTGGTCGTGTCCTGCACCGCGAGCACGCTGCCGATCATCGGCCTGGGCGCGGTCGAGCGCGCGCTGAAGGCCCGCCGCCACCGGCCGATCTTCATGGTCGACCTCGCGGTGCCGCGCGACATCGAGCCCGAAGTCGCGCAGCTGGCCGACGTCTACCTGTACACGCTCGACGACCTGTCGGCGCTGGTGACCACCGCCGGCGAGCGGCGCCAGGCGGCGGTCGCGCAGGCCGAAGCGATCGTCGACGCCGGCGTGCAGCGCTTCGAGCACTGGCTCGACCAGCGTGCAGCGGTGCCGCTGATCAAGGCGCTGCACCAGCAGGCCGACGACTGGCGCGCGCGCGAACTGGTGCGCGCGCAGCGCCAGCTGCGGCGCGGCGACAGCGTCGAGCAGGTGCTCGACGCGATGGCGCGCGCGCTGACCCGCAAGATGCTGCACGGCGCGATGGCCGAGCTGCACGGTGCGGCCGACCGCGCACAGCGCGAGCAGATCGAGCAGGCGGTGCTGCGCCTGTTCCTGCGCCAGGCCGCGCGCAACCCCGACGGCGACGGCCGTTAGCTGCGCCGGTCACGCGCCGGGGCCAGGGCTGCACTACCTGCCTGCCCGCGGCGCGCCCCGCGCGCCCTGCGCCGACCCCACACCTGCGATGACCCCGAACCTGCGCGAACGCCTCGAACGCCTGAGCCTGCGGCTGAACGAGCTCGACGCGAGCCTGGCCGACCCGCGGGTGCTGGCCGACATGCAGCACTGGCGCCGCCTCGCGCGCGAGCAGGCGGATGCCGCCGCGCTGGTCGACCAGTACCGGCGCTACGCGCAGCGCGAGCGCGACCTGGCGGCGGCGCAGGAGCTGCAGGCCGACCCCGAGATGGCCGAGCTGGCGGCCGAGGAGATCGAAGCCGCGCAGGCCGACCTGCAGCGTCTGCACGCCGAGCTGCAGCAACTGCTGCTGCCGCACGACCCCGACGACGAGCGCAACGCCTTCGTCGAGATCCGCGCCGGCACCGGCGGCGACGAGTCGGCGCTGTTCGCCGGCGACCTCGCGCGCATGTACCTGCGCTACTGCGAGCAGCGCGGCTGGCGGGTCGAGGTGCTGAGCGAGAACGCCGCCGAGCTCGGCGGCTACAAGGAGCTGTTGCTGCGCGTCGACGGCGAGCGGGTGTACGAGTCGCTGCGCTTCGAGAGCGGCGGCCACCGCGTGCAGCGCGTGCCGGCGACCGAGAGCCAGGGGCGCATCCACACCTCGGCCTGCACCGTGGCGGTGCTGCCCGAGGCCGACCCGGCCGAGGAGCTGACGCTGAACCCGGCTGAGCTGCGGATCGACACCTACCGCGCCAGCGGCGCCGGCGGCCAGCACGTGAACCGCACCGACAGCGCGATCCGCATCACCCACCTGCCCACCGGCATCGTCGCCGAGTGCCAGGACGACCGCAGCCAGCACCGCAACAAGGCGCGCGCGATGGCGGTGCTGCTGGCGCGGCTGCGCGACAAGGAGCGCAGCGAGCGCCAGGCGAAGGAGGCGGCCACGCGCCGGGAGCTGATCGGCAGCGGCGATCGCTCCGACCGGATCCGCACCTACAACTTCCCGCAGGGCCGCATCACGGACCACCGGATCAACCTGACGCTGTACAAGCTCGACCGCGTGCTCGACGGCGAGCTCGACGAGCTGATCGGCGCGCTGCGCGGCGCGCGCGCAGCCGAACAGCTGGCTGAACTGGAGGCCGGGCACTGAAGGTCGCCACGGCCCTCGCAGCGGCGCAGGCGGGCGGCGTCGACCGGCTCGACGCGCAGCTGCTGCTGGCCCACCGGCTCGGCCGCGAGCGCAGCTGGGTGCTGGCGCACGACGACGCGTCGCTGGACGCCGAGGTGGCCGCCGCCTTCGCCGGCGACTGCCGCCGGCGCGCCGACGGCGTGCCGCTGGCCTACCTGACCGGCGAGCGCGAGTTCCACGGCCTGCGGCTGCAGCTGAGCCCGGCGGTGCTGGTGCCGCGGCCCGACACCGAGACGCTGGTTGACTGGGCGCTCGAGCTGCTCGCCGAGGCCCTGGCATCGGCGCCGGCGCCTGCGGTCGTCGACCTGGGCACCGGCAGCGGCGCGATCGCGCTGGCGATCCGGCACCGCTGCCCGCAGGCACAGGTGAGCGCGGTCGAGAGCAGCCCGGCGGCGCTGGCCGTCGCCCGCGCCAACGGCGAGCGGCTGCGGCTGCCGGTCGAGTGGCTGGCCGGCGACTGGTGGGCCCCGCTGGCCGGCCGGCGCTTCGACCTGGCGGTGGCCAACCCGCCCTACGTCGCCGGCGACGACCCGCACCTGCCAGCGCTGCGGCACGAGCCGCAGGCGGCGCTAGTGCCGCCGGGTGGCCGGGCGCTGGCGGCAATCGAGGCGATCGTTGCCGGCAGCATCGCGCACCTGCAGCCGGGCGGCTGGCTGCTGCTCGAGCACGGCGCCGACCAGGCGCAGGCGGTGTGCGCGCGGCTGCGCGGCGCCGGGCTCCACGAGGTCGGCAGCCGGGCCGACCTGGCCGGGCGACCGCGCTGCAGCGGCGGGCGCCGCCCGGGCCGCGACTGACGCGCGCAAGCCACGGCGCTGGCGCCGAATAAGTCACCGACCGACGCACACGGCGCAGCCCGATACTCGGGCGCGGTACATGGGAGATCGCAGCCGCCGTAGGATCGGGCGCAGTGTCGACTATCCGCACCCGTGCATATCGCCCGCCGAAGGAGCCCGTCATGGTCTGCAGCCGCCGCTTCCTCTCGGCCCTCGCGACCGTCGCCGTCGCCGGCTTCGCTGCCGCGCCGACCGCACATGCCGACGGCGGCCTGAAGCTGCCGTCGAACCTGGGCGGCTGGGGTCCGGCCGCGATCACGCAGACCTGGCCGCTGTCGCTGCACTTCAGTGCGGTGCTGGTCGACCTGCAGCCGCGCGGCCCGGCAGCGACGGCGCTGGGCTGGCCGGACACACGCGCCACCGGCGGCATGTCGCTGATCGGCGACTACTACTTCCAGCGCGCGCCCGCCGCGGACGGCAGCTCGCCGTCGGGGCTGCGGGCCACCGGCGGCCTGCTGCTGCGCCAGCCTGGGCTCGCGTACAGCGACCTGACGCTGTCGGCGCGCGGCCTGCGCGACACGGGCGGCGCCCTGCTGCCGGCCGGCGTGTCGGCCGATGACTACAGCGCCAAGCCCTATCTCGGCCTGGGCTACAGCGGTTCGGCGCCGCGGCTCGGGCTGGGCTACTGGATCGACCTGGGCGTGGTCGTGCAAAGCCCAGGCAATGCGCTTGGCATCGGCCGGGCGCTGTCGGGCAGCCAGGGCGCCTACGACCTGCTGCGCGACCTGCAGCTCGCGCCGATGGTGCAGGTCGGCGTCAGCTACGCGTTCTAGCGCCGAAGCCCGGGGTTGGCGGGCGGCCATTGGCCGCCACTGCGTGAGCCGCGCGGCACTTGCCGTATAAACGCGGATCGACTTCCGCACGCGCCGACGGTGGCGCACCACCCATGAGCGACACTCAACAGCGTATCGACCAGCTGGTCAAGTCCAACCGCGTCGTGCTCTTCATGAAGGGCAACGCGCAGTTCCCGATGTGCGGTTTCTCCGGCCGCGCGATCCAGGTGCTCAAGGCCTGCGGGGTCAATGACCTGGTGACCGTCGACGTGCTCGAGGACGAGGCGATCCGCCACGGCATCAAGGAGTACGCGAAGTGGCCGACGATCCCGCAGCTGTACGTGCACGGCGAGTTCGTCGGCGGCTCGGACATCATGACCGAGATGTACCAGTCAGGCGAGCTGCAGCAGCTGCTGACCGCGGCCTGAGCCACTCGCCCTGCCGGCGCGGCTGACTCGGCCTTCGGGCCGCCGGCACGACGGTCTACCGTTCAGCTGCCGGCGTCGCGGCGCGCGGACGCCGCCACCGCCGCCGGTGGCTGCTCGGGTAGCCAGTGGCGGCGGCTGGCGAGCACCGCGTTCGGGTACTCGCTGCGACCGCGGCTGCCGTTGTAGCGGCCCAGCGCGAGGAACAGGTCACCGCGCTCGAGCTCCAGATAGTGGCGCAGGATCACGCAGCCGAAGCGCAGGTTGGTCTGCAGGTGGAACAGCGCCGACGCCTCGCCGTTGCCGATGCTGCGCGTCCAGAACGGCATCACCTGCATGTAGCCGCGTGCGCCGGCGCGGCTGATCGCGTACTTGCGAAAGCCGCTCTCGACCTGAATCAGCCCGAGCACCAGCGCCGGCTCGAGCCCGGCGCGCTTGGCCTCGTACCACACGGTCTCGAGGAACTCCACGCGCACCGCGTGCTCGGCCTTGCGGCGCTTCAGGCGCTCGCTCATCGCGCCGAGCCAGCGCAGGTAGGCGAGCCGGTCCTCGATCTCGTCGAAGGCCGGTCGCGGCGGCGCGCTGTCGGCAACCGCCGCGGCGAGCGCGGTGCGCACCTGGTCGGCCAGCGGCTCCTCGCGCTGCGCCCCGGCTACCGCCAGGCGGGGCGCGATCACGGCCAGCAGCAGCGCCAGCACCAGCGCGGCGCGAAGGCCGCGGCCGGATGCAGGCGCTGCGGCCGCGATCACTGCCGCGCCGGCTCCAGCAGCCGCTGCTGCACCGCCGCCGCGAGGCCGGCCAGCGGCAGCTTGGTCGCCTGGTCTTCCCGCCGGCCCTGGACTTCGGCCAAGCCCTCCTTGAGCCCGCGCTCGGACAGCACCACGCGCTGCGGGATGCCGATCAGCTCCCAGTCGGCGAACATCGCGCCCGGCCGCTCGTCGCGGTCGTCGAGCAGCACGTCCACGCCGAGCGCGGCCAGCTCGGCGTGCAGCCGCTCGGCGGCCTCGCGCACCGCCGCGATCCGGTCGTAGCCGATCGGGCAGATCACCGCGGTGAACGGCGCGATCGCCGTGGGCCAGATGATGCCGCGCGCGTCGTGCCCCTGCTCGATCGCCGCACCCAGGATGCGGGTGACGCCGATGCCGTAGCAGCCCATCTCGAACAGCTGCGGCTTGCCGGTCTCGTCGAGGAAGGTGGCGTTCATCGCCCGGCTGTACTTGGTGCCGAGGTAGAACACGTGGCCGACTTCGATGCCGCGCTGGATCGCAAGCGTGCCGTGGCCGTCGGGCGACGGATCGCCGGCGACCACGTTGCGGATGTCGGCGACCAGGTCGGGTTCGGGCAGGTCGCGGCCCCAGTTGGCGCCGGTGTAGTGGAAGTCGGCATCGTTGGCGCCGCAGACGAAGTCGCTCATGTGGGCGACGGTGCGGTCGGCGACGATCCTGACCGGCCGCAGCGCGCCGATCGGCCCCAGGTAGCCGGGCTGGCAGCCGAAGTGG
>CAZKCJ010000001.1:22820-35969 GCA_964550885.1 uncultured Rubrivivax sp.
CGAAGTGGGCTTCGATCTCGGCCGCGGTTGCGAAGCGAAAGCCCGCGCGCAGCCCGTCGATCTTGCCGGCCTTGACTTCGTTCAGCTCGTGGTCGCCGCGCACCAGCAGCAGCCACACCGTGGTCGCGACCACGTCGCCGGCGGCGTTGCGCGTGTCGGTGGCCAGCACCAGCGACTTCACCGTCTGCGCCAACGGCAGCCCGAGCAGCTCGGCCACCGCCGCGCAGGTGCTGCGCTGCGGCGTCGGCGTCTTCACCAATGGCTGCTGCGGTGGCTCGCGCCGCTCGAGCAGCGGCAGCGCCTCGGCCAGCTCGATGTTGGCCGCGTAGTCGCTGCCGGTCGAGTAGACCAGCGCGTCCTCGCCGGTGTCGGCGATCACCTGGAACTCGTGCGACGCGTCGCCGCCAATCGCGCCGGTGTCGGCCGCGACCGCGCGGTACTGCAGGCCGAAGCGGTCGAAGATGCGGCAGTAGGCGTCGTACATCGCCTGGTAGCTGCGCAGCGCGCCGGCCTGGTCGCGGTCGAAGGAGTAGGCGTCCTTCATCGTGAACTCGCGACCCCGCATGATGCCGAAGCGCGGCCGGCGCTCGTCGCGGAACTTGGTCTGGATGTGATAGAAGTTCCGCGGCAGCTGCTTGTAGCTGCGCAGCTCCTGCCGCGCGATGTCGGTGATCACCTCCTCGCTGGTCGGCTGGATCACGAAGTCGCGGCCGTGGCGGTCCTTCACCCGCAGCAGCTCGGGCCCGTAGGCCTGGAAGCGGCCGGATTCGACCCACAGCTCGGCCGGCTGCACCACCGGCATCAGCAGCTCGACCGCACCGGCGCGGTTCATCTCGTCGCGGATGATCGCCTCGACCTTGCGGATCACCCGCAGGCCCAGCGGCAGGTAGTTGTAGATGCCGGCGCCCAGACGCTTGATCAGACCTGCGCGCAGCATCAGCTGGTGGCTGACGACCTCGGCGTCGGCCGGCGCTTCCTTCTGGGTGGAGACGAAGAACTGGCTGGCCTTCATGCGCGGTGCGGGAGCTTCGAGCAGCCGGCTTCGGCCGGCTCCAAGCCCGCGCCTGTGGCACGCCCGACAGGGCCGATGCGATAATGATCGCAATCAAGAAATCGGGGGTCGATTATGCTCGACCGCGACGGGTTCAGGCCGAACGTCGGCGTCATATTGCTCAATTCGCGCAATCAGGTTTTCTGGGGTAAGCGACTCAAGACGCACTCGTGGCAGTTTCCGCAGGGCGGCATCAAGTACGGCGAAACGCCGGAACAGGCGATGTTCCGCGAACTGCACGAAGAAGTCGGCCTGCGGCCCGAGCACGTGCAGATCATCGCGCGCACGCGCGACTGGCTGCGCTACGAGGTACCCGAGCACTTCATCCGCAAGGAGTCGCGCGGCCACTACCGCGGCCAGAAGCAGATCTGGTTCCTGCTCAAGCTGGTCGGCCGCGACAGCGACATGAACCTGCGGGCAACCGACCACCCCGAGTTCGACGCCTGGCGCTGGAACGACTACTGGGTGCCGCTGGACGTGGTGATCGAGTTCAAGCGCGGGGTCTACGAGCGCGCGCTGACCGAGCTCGCGCGCTTCCTGCCGCGGCCGCACCACCACCGCTACCTGCGCGGCGGCGTGCGCGCCTATCGCTACGAGCGCAGCGCGGCGCCGCAGCCGGCAGCGGCGGCGGGCACGCCCGACTCGGCGCTCGCTGCGCCGGACGACGCCTGACGGGCACGAGCAGCGGGCGCGCGGGCCGCGCGCGCCGTCGCGTTCGAAGGTGGCCGCGGCGCGCGTCCGACAGCGAGCCGCGCACCGCAGCCCGCAGCGGGGGCAACAGGCGCTCAGCTGAGAACCAGGTTCGTGCGGTGGATCAGCTCGGCTTCGTTCACGTAGCCCAGCACCGCTTCGATCTGGCTTGACGGCCGGCGCGCGATCAGCCGCGTCTCGGCGCTCGAGTAGTTGACCAGCCCGCGGGCCAGCGCCTGCCCCGCAGTCGACCGCACCGCAATCACGTCGCCGCGGCGGAACTCACCCAGCACCTCGACCACGCCGATCGGCAGCAGGCTCTTGCCCTCGCCGCACAGCTTGGCCGCGGCGCCGTCGTCCACCACCACCGCGCCGCGCAGCTGCAGGTGGTCGACCATCCACTGCTTGCGCGCCGCGTACTTCGGCGTGCCCGCGACCAGCATCGTGCCGATCGCCTCGCCGGCCGCGAGCCGCAGCAGCACGTCGGGCTCGCGCCCCCAGGCGATCACCGTGCTCGCGCCGCTGCCCGCGGCTCGCTTGGCCGCCAGCACCTTGGTGATCATGCCGCCCCGGCCGATCGCGCTGCCGACGCCGCCGGCCATCTGCTCGAGCACGGGATCGCCGGCGGCGGCCTCGTCGACGAAGCGCGCCGCCGGATCCTTGCGCGGGTCGGCCGCGTACAGGCCGCGCTGGTCGGTCAGGATCACCAGCGCGTCGGCCTCGACCAGGTTGGCGACCAGCGCCGCCAGCGTGTCGTTGTCGCCGAACTTGATCTCGTCGTTGACCACGGTGTCGTTCTCGTTGATCACCGGGATCACCTTCAGCGCGAGCAGCGTCAGCAGCGTCGAGCGCGCGTTCAGGTAGCGCTCGCGGTCGGCCAAGTCGGCGTGGGTCAGCAGCACTTGCGCGCTGGTCAACCCGTGCTGGCGCAGCCGGGTCTCGTACATCTGCGCCAGGCCCATCTGCCCGACCGCCGCCGCCGCCTGCAGCTCGTACAGCTCGCGCGGCCGCTTGTGCATGTGCAGGCGCTTCATGCCCTCGGCCACCGCGCCGCTGGACACCATCACCAGCTCGCGCCCCTGCGCGGCGAGTGCGGCGAGCTGCCGGCACCAGTCGCCGATCGCCGCGGCGTCGATGCCGCGACCTTCGTCGGTGACGAGACTGGAGCCGACCTTGACGACGATCCGGCGCGCCAGACGCAAGGCCTCAGCCATGGGCGGCCTCACCTGAAGCGTGGTCGGGATCGAAGCGCGGATCGGGCTCGGGCGCGCGCACCTGATGACGCGCGACTTCGGCCCAGGTTGCGTGCAGCAGCGGCTGCAGGCCGTCGCGCGCCAGCGCGGAGACTGCGAACACCGGCCCCTTCCAGCGCAGCCGGCGTACGAAAGCGGCAATCTGCCGCTCGCGCTCCTCCGGGGCGATCAGATCGATCTTGTTCAGCACCAGCCAGCGCGGCTTGGCGTGCAGTTGCGGGTCGTACTTCTTCAGTTCGGCGACGATCGCGCGCGCTTCCTTCACCGGATCGACGGCGTCATCGAAGGGCGCGAGGTCGACCACGTGCCACAGCAGCCGCGTGCGCTGCAGGTGGCGCAGAAAATGGTGGCCGAGGCCCGCACCTTCGGCCGCGCCCTCGATCAGCCCCGGGATGTCGGCGACGACGAAGCTGCGCTCCGGGCCGGTGCGCACCACGCCGAGGTTCGGGTGCAGCGTGGTGAACGGGTAGTCGGCGATCTTCGGGCGCGCGTTGCTGATCGCGGCGATCAGCGTGGACTTGCCGGCGTTGGGCAGGCCGAGCAGGCCGACGTCGGCGAGCACGCGCAGTTCCAGCTTCAGCCGCCGCTGCTCGCCGGGCCA
Organism: uncultured Rubrivivax sp.; assembly: GCA_964550885.1. Lineage (GTDB taxonomy): Bacteria > Pseudomonadota > Gammaproteobacteria > Burkholderiales > Burkholderiaceae_C > Rubrivivax. The sequence goes on from CAZKCJ010000001.1 coordinate 26,416, forward strand.
GCCCGGCGTCTTCTGCCGCGGCGCGCGGTTGGTACTCGACTTGAAGTGAAGGTTGCCGAAGCCGCCGTCGCCGCCCTTGCACAGCAGCACCGGCTGGTCAGGTTCGAGCAGTTCGGCGACGACTTCGCCGGTCTCCAGATCGGTGACGATCGTGCCGACCGGCATGCGCAGCAAGATGTCCGGCCCGGCCGCGCCGTTGCAGTCGGCACCGCGGCCCGACTCACCGTTGCGCGCGACGTGCTTGCGCGCGTAGCGATAGTCGATCAGCGTATTGAGGTTGCGGTCGGCCACCGCGCGCACGCTGCCGCCGCGACCGCCGTCGCCGCCGTCCGGGCCACCGTAGGGGATGAACTTCTCGCGCCTGAAGCTCGCGCAGCCGGCCCCGCCGTGGCCGGCTGCGGTCTCGATCACGGCTTCGTCGACGAACTTCATGGCCGCGGCGATGGTAGCGGGCGACGTGCAGAAACACCGAAGCCCCGGCGCACCGGGGCTTCGCGGTCGGGGTCCGGCCGCGCGGTCAGGCCGGCTGCACCGACACCGTCCGGCGGTTCAGCGCACCGCGGACCTCGAAGCTGACCTGGCCATCGACCAGCGCGAACAGCGTGTGGTCGCGGCCCATGCCGACGTTGCGGCCCGGATGGAACTGGGTGCCGCGCTGGCGCACGATGATCGCGCCGGCGCTGACCTGCTGGCCGCCGTAGGCCTTCACGCCGAGCATCTTCGGCTGCGAGTCGCGGCCGTTGCGCGTAGAGCCGCCGCCCTTTTTCTGTGCCATGGTGCCGTCCTTCGAGGGAGTGCCTGCGCGCGAGCGGCGCTCAGGCGTTGATCGCGTTGATCTGCAGCTCGGTGTAGCCCTGCCGGTGCCCGCCCTGCTTGCGGTAGTGCTTGCGCCGGCGCAGCTTGAAGATCCGCAGCTTCGGGTGCCGACCGTGCGCAACGACCGTGGCCTGCACGCTCGCCCCGCCGACCAGCGGCGCGCCAACCCTGAGCTCGGCGCCGCTGCCAACCGCCAGGACCTGGTCGATCACCACGTCCTGCCCGACTTCGACGCCGAGTTGCTCGACCTTGATCGTCTCGCCGGCAGCCACCTTGTACTGCTTGCCGCCGGATCTGATGACCGCGTACATGATCGTCCTCTGCTCTTCGTTCGATGAAGTGCCCTGCCGGGTCTGCGGCATCGCCCGCGCCTCGGCCGCCGCGCCGGGTACCCGCCTCGGAGCTGCCGTTGGCGCGGGTGCAGGTCCGTCGACCCGATCCAACGAGCCGACTGCCACCCACTGGCCAGGGCGGCCCGGGTCGAAGCTCGATCGGTAACGCACCCAGACGCAGCGAGCCGGCGAGTCTAGCACATCGGGCAGCCCGGCCAGATGCCCGGCAGTGCCGACACAGGTGTACCCGGCTTGCGGCGGGGTCTTGCCGAAGCAGCGCGCAGCGCACGGGCGCCGCCGCTTCGACCGCAGCGCCGCAGCGGGGGCATTCGGCGGGGCCGTTCCGGGCCGCTTCCTATAATCGCCGGCGTCGTCCCGACCGCTTCCGCGACGTGCTTCAGCCCTCAGCCGCCACCACGCCGCGTACCGACCCGATGACGGCGGCGATGCGAAGGGTCGATCAGGTGATTCGCGAGCGACTGGCGTCGCGCGTCGCGCTGATCGACCAGATCTCGCACTACATCATCAGCGCCGGCGGCAAGCGGATCCGGCCGCGCCTGGTGCTGCTGTTCGCCGACGCGCTCGGCTTCGACGGCCCCGAGCGCTACGAGCTTGCCGCGATCGTCGAGTTCATCCACACCGCGACGCTGCTGCACGACGACGTCGTCGACGAATCGTCGCTGCGCCGCGGTCGCAAAACCGCGAATGCGCTGTTCGGCAATGCCGCCAGCGTGCTGGTCGGCGACTTTCTGTACTCCCGCGCCTTCCAGATGATGGTGTCGATCGACCGCATGCGCGTGCTCGAGGTGCTGGCCGACGCGACCAACGTGATCGCCGAGGGCGAGGTGCTGCAGTTGATGAACATCCACGATGCCGACCTGGCCGTGGTCGACTATCTGCAGGTGATCCGCTTCAAGACCGCCAAGCTGTTCGAGGCGAGCGCGCGGCTGGGCGCGGTGATCGGCGGCGCGAGCCCCGAGCTCGAGGAGAGCAGCGCCGACTACGGCCGCTCGCTCGGCACCGCGTTCCAGCTGGTCGACGACCTGCTCGACTACGGCGGCGACCCGAGCGCGCTGGGCAAGAACGTCGGCGACGACCTGCGCGAAGGCAAGCCGACGCTGCCGCTGCTGATCGCGATGGAGCGCGGCAACGACGCCGAGCGCGCGCTGATCCGCCACGCGATCGAGCACGGCGAGGTGCAGGGGCTCGCGCAGATCATCGAAGTCGTGCGGCGCACCGGCGCGATCGAGGCCACCCAGGCGATGGCGGAGGTCGAAGCCGAGCAGGCGCGGCGCTGCCTGCGGCTGCTGCCGCCGTCGGCCGCGCGCGAGGCTTTGTTAGAATTGTGCGTTCGCTCGGTGCATCGTTCGTTCTGAGTCGTCCCGAAGCGATCGGGTTGTCAGGACGGGCCGCAGCGGCCGCCGCGCACGCGGCACATCGGGGTGTAGCTTAGCCTGGTAGAGCGCTACGTTCGGGACGTAGAGGCCGGAGGTTCGAATCCTCTCACCCCGACCAGACGTTTACTTGTGAATCAAGGCCATAGAAGCCCCTGACGAAGGGGCTTCCGCGCGTCTGGCGTGGCTCGGTGGCAATCGGGTGGCAGGCACAGGGCAAGGGACCGTCGGTTTGCGGCAGGCGCTACGCCAGCCCGTATCCATGCGCTCGCTGCCGGCCGCTGGCCAGCTCGTGCGCGCTGGGCGCCAGTAGCCAATCGCCCCGCTCAGCCCAGCAGCAGCGCGTCGTCGGCCAGCTTCTCGCCGCGGACCTTCTCGAACATCTGCAGCAGGTCGGGCACACCCATGCGACTGCGCTCGTCGCCGGACACGTCCAGCACCACCTGACCTTGGTGCAGCATCACGGTGCGCTCGCCGACATCCAGCGCCTGACGCATGCTGTGCGTGACCATCATCGTGGTCAGCTTCGCCTCGGCGACGATGCGCGCGGTCAGCTGCAGCACGAACTCGGCGGTGCGCGGATCCAGCGCCGCGGTGTGCTCGTCCAGCAGCAGGATGCGCGACGGCTGCAGCGCCGCCATCAGCAAGCTGACCGCCTGGCGCTGACCGCCCGACAGCAGGCCGATGCGGTCGGTGAGCCGCCCCTCCAGCCCCAGGCCGAGCGTGGCCAGGCGCGCGCGCCAGCCCTCGCGCATGCTGGCCTTGACCGCGCGCGACAGGCTGCGGCGCGTGCCGCGGCTCTGGGCCAGCGCCATGTTTTCCTCGATCGTCAGGTCCTCGCAGGTGCCGGCCATCGGGTCCTGGAACACGCGCGCGACGCGCAGTGCGCGCTCCCACACCGGCTTGCGGGTCACGTCCACGTCGTCGATCAGGATGCGGCCGCTGTCGACCGCCAGGTCGCCGGAAACGGCGTTCAGCAGGGTGGACTTGCCGGCGCCGTTGGAGCCGATGACGGTGACGAACTGCCCGGCCGGGATCTGCAGCGACAAGCCGCACAGCGCGCGCGTCTCGATCGGCGTGCCCCGATTGAAGGTGACGTGCAGGTCCTGGGCGCCGAGCATGGCTTACAGGCTGCGCGGTGCCTCGGCGCGGCGGTGGCGGATCTGCGGGATGATCAGCGCGATCGTCACCAGCACCGCGGTCACCAGGTTCAGGTCCTGCGCCTTCAGGCCGATGAAGTCGCTGTTCAGCGCCAGCGCGATGAAGAAGCGGTAGACGATCGCGCCCAGCACCACCGCCAGCGTCGCATAGACCACGCGGCGCGACGGCAGGATGCTCTCGCCGACGATCACCGCGGCCAGCCCGATCACGATCGTGCCGATGCCCATCGAGATGTCCGAGCCGCCCTGGGTCTGCACGAACAGCGCGCCGGCCAGGCCCACCAGCGCGTTGGACAGCGCGATGCCCAGCAGGATCATCGCACCGGTGTTCACCCCCTGCGCGCGACACATGCGCGCGTTGGAGCCGGTCGCGCGGATCGCCAGCCCCCGTTCGGTCGCGAAGAACCAGTTCAGTGCCAGCGTGCAGCTCGCGACGATGACCAGCAGGATCAGCGGCCGCGCCACGTAGTCGGGCATACCCGCGGGCTGCAGGATCGTGAACAGCGTCGGGTCGTTGATCAGCGGCACGTTGGGGCCACCCATGATCCGCAGGTTGACCGAGTACAGCCCGATCATCATCAGGATCGACGCGAGCAGGTCCATGATCTTCAGCCGCACGTTCAGCCAGCCGGTGATCAGCCCGGCAGCGGCCCCGGCCACGGTCGCGGCCAGCGTCGCCAGCCATGGGTTGGAGCCGCCGGCGATGAACACCGCACAGACCGCGCCGCCCAGCGGAAAGCTGCCGTCGACCGTCAGGTCAGGGAAGCGCAGCAGGCGGAACGAGATGTACACGCCGAGCGCGACCAGCGCGAAGATCAGCCCGATCTCGACCGCGCCGAGCAGCGAGAAGATCGACATGAGCGGTGACGGCGACGTTGCGCGGTCGCGCGCGTCAGGTGGGCGCCGCGGCCTGCGCTGACCGGCACGGCGCTCGCGAGACCGACGGCCTCGCCTGCCGCCCGTCCGCCGCAGCGAAGCGCCGCTCGACGCGGACCGGACAGCGGGCGACGGCCCGGTGCACGCCGGCGCCTACTTGACGACCTGGGCGGCCGACTTGATCAGCGCGTCCGACAGCTTCACCCCCTGGCGCTCGGCGGCACCCGGGTTGACGAACAGCTCCAGCTTGGTGCTGACCTCGGGCTTGATCGCGCCGGGCTTCTCGCCCTTCAGGATGCGCACCACCATACGGCCGGTCTGCTCGCCCAGGTCGCGGTAGTTCACGCCCAGCGCCGCGATCGCGCCGCGCTTGACGCTGTCGGTGTCGGACGCCACCAGCGGCAGCTTCGCGTCCTGCCCGACCTTGACCAGCGACTCGTAGGCCGACACCACGTTGTTGTCGGTGTTGGTGTAGATCACGTCGACCTTGCCGATCAGGCTGCGGGCGGCGCTGCTCACGTCCACCGAACGCGGCGCCGGGGCCTCGACCAGCGTCAGGCCGCGCTTGGGCAGCAGCTCCTTCAGCTCCTTGACGACGACCACCGAGTTCGCCTCGCCGGGGTTGTAGACCATGCCGATGCGCTTGGCGTTGGGCACCACCTGCTGCAGCAGGTCCATCTGCTTGTCCAGCGCGAGCAGGTCGGACACGCCGGTCACGTTGGTGCCCGACGGTTCCCAGCTGGGCACCAGCTTGGCGGCCACCGGGTCGGTCACCGCGGAGAAGACCACCGGCACCGTCTTGGTGGCGGCGACCACCGCCTGCGCCGACGGCGTGGCGATCGCGACGATCACGTCCGGGTTGTCGCCGATGAACTTGCGCGCGATCTGCGCGGCGGTGCCGGTGTTGCCCTGCGCGCTCTGGTACTGCCACTGCAGGTTCTTGCCGGCGACAAAGCCGGCCTGCTCGAGCGCGGCCTTCACGCCGTCGCGCACCGCGTCGAGCGCCGGATGCTCGACGATCGCGGTCACCGCCACCGACTTCTGCTGCGCGGCCACCGGCCCCGCCGCCGCCAACGCCAGCGCCAGCGCCAGCGCGCCGACCTTGATCCACTTCATCTGCTTCATGGGATTCACCTCGTGTGCTCGAATCGAATGGGGTGCGCCCGGTGCGCTGCGGTAAGCCGCGGGCGCGCGGTGAGGCCGAAGTCTAGGGCGCGGGCGGCAGAACGCAAACCGCGCACGGCAGCAGGGTCGGCGCCGCTGCCCTGCGGTCCGCCTGCGTCGATCGGCGACCGTGGGTGGACAGCGCCGCGTTCGCCCGAGCGCAGCGCGACGGCGGACGGGCTCGCGCGCGATCCCGCAGCCGCGGCAGCGCCCGCCCCGGGCGCCTCACGCCCCCAGGTAGGCCTGCCGCACCGCGTCGTTCTTCAGCAGGTTAGCGCCGGTGTCCTCCAGCACCAGCCGGCCGTTCTCGAGCACGTAGCCGCGGTCGGCGATCTGCAGCGCCTTGTTGGCGTTCTGCTCGACCAGGAAGACGGTCACCCCTTCGGCACGGATCGACCCGATGATCTCGAAGATCTGCGCGATGATCAGCGGCGCCAGCCCGAGCGTGGGCTCGTCCAGCAGCAGCAGCCGCGGCTTGCTCATCAGCGCGCGGCCGATCGCGAGCATCTGCTGCTCGCCGCCCGACAGCGTGCCGGCACGCTGGCCGGCGCGCTCGCGCAGCCGCGGGAACAGCTCGAACACGTGCTCGATGCCCGCCTGGACCTCGCCCTTGTCCAGGAAGAAGCCGCCCATCTGCAGGTTCTCGGTCACGCTCAGCGCCGGGAACACGCGCCGGCCTTCGGGCGACACCGCGATGCCCTTGCGCATGATCTGGTGCGAGGGCAGCGCGGTGATGTCCTCGCCGTCCAGCCGCACCTGGCCGCCGCTGGCACGCGGGCTGCCGCACACGGTCATCAGCAGCGAGGTCTTGCCGGCGCCGTTGGAGCCGATCAGCGACACGATCTCGCCCGGGTCGACGTGCAGGCTGACCTGGTCGACCGCCCGGATCGCGCCGTAGTGGGTGCTGAGCTCGCGCACCTCGAGCAGCGGCGTCATCACTCCTCCCCGAGGTAGGCCTTGATCACGCGCCGGTCGCTGCGGATCGCCTCGGGCGTGCCCAGCGCAATCGGCCTACCGTGCTCCATCACCAGGATGCGCTCGGACACGCCCATCACCAGGCTCATGTCGTGCTCGATCAGCAGCACCGAGAGCTGGTACTGCTGGCGCAGCCGCTGGATCAGGCCCTGCAGCTCCTTCTTCTCCTGCGGGTTCAGGCCGGCCGCCGGCTCGTCGAGCATCAGCACGCGCGGCCCGGTCACCATGCAGCGCGCGATCTCCAGCCGCCGCTGGTGGCCGTAGGCGAGGTTGCCCGCCGGCCGGTTGGCGAACTCGCGCAGCTCCATGTAGTCGAGCCAGTGCAGCGCGCGCTCGACCGCCTTCGTCTCGCTGTCGCGGTACGCGCGGGTCTGCAGCAGCCCGGCCGGCAGCGAGGTCTTCAGGTGCCGGTGCTGCGCGACCAGCAGGTTCTCGACCGCCGTCATCGACTTGAACAGGCGCACGTTCTGGAAGGTGCGCACCACGCCGCGGCGCGCGACCGTGTGGCTGCCCAGCCCGGCGATGTCGCGCCCCTGCAGCCGGATGCGGCCGGTGGTCGGCCGGTAGAAGCCGCTGATGCAGTTGAACACCGTCGTCTTGCCGGCGCCGTTGGGGCCGATGATCGCGAAGATCTCGCGCTCGCCCAGGGCGAAATCGATGCCGTCGACCGCCAGCAGGCCGCCGAAGCGCATGCTCAGCCCGTCGACCTGCAGCAGCGCGTCGGCCGCGGTCACGGGATCTCCACGTGGCGGCGCTTCATCGGCAGCAGGCCCTGCGGGCGCCAGACCATCATCACGATCATCACCAGGCCAAAGACCAGCATCCGGTACTCGGCGAACTCGCGCGCAAACTCGGGCAGCGCGGTGATCAGGATCGCGGCCAGGATCACGCCCAGCTGCGAGCCCATCCCGCCCAGCACCACGATCGCCAGGATCAGCGCCGACTCGATGAAGGTGAACGACTCCGGGTTGACGATGCCCTGGCGCGCGGCGAAGAAGGCGCCGCCGAAGCCGGCGAACATCGCGCCCAGCGTGAACGCCGACAGCTTGATCGCCATCGGGCTCAGGCCGAGCGAGCGGCAGGCGATCTCGTCCTCGCGCAGCGCCTCCCACGCGCGCCCGATCGGCATGCGCAGCAGCCGGTTCGAGAACCACAGCGTGAGCGTGGCCAGCACCAGTGCCATCAGGTACAGGAAGACGATCATGTGCATCGAGTCGAACTCGAGGCCGAAGAACTGGTGGAAGGTGGTCGCACCCTCGGCGCGCGCGTTGCGCGTCAGCTCCAGCCCGAGCACGGTGGGCTTGGGCAGGCCCGAGATGCCGTCGGGCCCGCCGGTGAAGCTGGTCAGGTTGACCAGCAGCAGGCGGATGATCTCGCCGAAGCCCAGCGTGACGATCGCCAGGTAGTCGCCGCGCAGCCGCAGCACCGGAAAGCCGAGGATGAAGCCGAACAGCGCCGACATCATCCCGGTGAACGGCAGCGCCTGCCAGAAGCTCCAGCCGGCCCAGTGGTACAGCAGCGCGAAGGTGTAGGCGCCGGTCGCGTAGAAACCGACGAAGCCCAGATCCAGCAGCCCGGCGAAGCCGACCACGATGTTCAGCCCCAGCCCCAGCATCACGTAGATCAGCGCGAGCGTGGCGATGTCCACCGCATTGCGGCCGCTGAGGAAGGGCCAGGTGACGGCGACCAGCAGCGTCAGCACCAGCAGCAGCCGGCGCTGGCGGTCCGACACCGCGGGTAGCGCCGGCCACGGCACCCGCAGCCTCACCCGGCCCGCGAGCCAGGGCCGCACGAACTGCACCGCGAACACCGCCAGGCAGCCCCACAGCACCGGCGTCCAGTCGGGCACGATCACCGTGCGGATGCCGGCGCGCTCCAGCCGCAGGCCGAAGATCGGCGTCATCAGCAGCGCGGTGATCACGGTCGCGCCGAGCGCGTGCGCGAGGTTCTCGCGCCAGGCGGGGCGGGTGCCGGCGGTGGCCATCAGACCTTCTCGACGTCGGGCTTGCCCAGCAGCCCGCTGGGCCGCACCAGCAGCACCAGCACCAGCACGCAGAAGGCGACGATGTCCTTGTACTCGGACGACAGGTAGGCCGCCGCCAGCGTCTCGGCCACGCCCAGCAGCACGCCGCCGAGCATCGCGCCGGGGATCGAGCCGATGCCGCCCAGCACCGCCGCAGTGAAGGCCTTGATGCCGGCGATGAAGCCGATGAACGGGTTGAGCTTGCCGACGGCCAGCGCGATCAGCACGCCGCCCACCGCGGCCAGCATCGCCCCGAGCACGAAGGTGAAGGAGATCACGCGGTTGGTGTCGATGCCCAGCAGGTTGGCCATGTGCATGTCCTGCGAGCAGGCGCGCGACGCGCGACCCATGCGCGAGCCGCGGATGTACAGCGTCAGCAGCACCATCAGCACCGTGGTGACCACGATCACCAGCAGCCGCGCGTAGGGCAGGTAGACCTCGAAGCCGCCGGCGCTGCCGAAGCGCAAGGCGCCGGGCAGCAGCGCCGGCACCGCCATGTCGCGCGCGCCCTGCCCCAGCGCGACCCAGTTCTGCAGGAAGATCGACATGCCGATCGCCGAGATCAGCGGCACCAGCCGCGGGCTGCTGCGCAGCGGCCGGTAGGCCAGCTGGTCGACCGCGAAGCCGTAGACGCCGGTGATCAGCACCGCCACCAGCAGCATCAGCGCGATCACCAGCCATACCGGCAGGCCGCTGTACACGCCCAGCGCCGACAGCGTCACCAGCCCGACGTAGCCGCCGATCATGTAGATCTCGCCGTGGGCGAAGTTGATCATGCCGATGATGCCGTACACCATCGTGTAGCCGATGGCGA
>CAZKCJ010000002.1:0-3496 GCA_964550885.1 uncultured Rubrivivax sp.
CCGACATCGACGGCACGGTGTTCGAGAGCAACCCCAGCGACACCGGCGAGACCAACAACACCGCGACGCTGACGCTGGCCTCGGCGCCCGACCTGCTGGTGCAGAACCTGCGCGTCGACCAGACGAGCGTGGCCGCCGGCAGCACCGTGACCGTGCGCTGGGACGATGTCAACCAGGGCCTCGCGGCCACCGTCGGCGCCTTCAGCGACCGCCTGCGGGTGCTCAACCTCGACACCGGCGAGACGCTGCTCGACACCGCGATCGTGTTCGACCCGGCGCTGCCGGGCAACGCGCCGCTGGCGGTCGGCGCGAGCCTGGCGCGCACCACGACCTTCAGGCTGCCCGACGGCCAGCGCGGCAGCGGCCGGCTGCGCATCGAGATCCGCGCCGACCAGAACGCCTCCGGCCAGACCACGCAGACCGAGTACGACAGCGCCGGCAACCGCGCCGAGCACAACAACAGCGCGACGCTGGACCTGGTCGCCGAAGCGCGCTCGTACGCGAACCTGGTGGTGACGACGCTGACCGCGCCGGCCAGCGGCCGCGGCGGCGAGCCGATCACGCTGAGCTGGACGGTGCGCAACGACAGCAGCGTCGACGCCGCCGGGCCGTGGGTCGACCGGGTGGTGTTCAGCCGCGACGCGACCATCGGCAATGCCGACGACCTGACGCTCGCCGAGGTCGCGCGCACGGAAGGGCTGGCCGCCGGCGCCAGCTACGCGGCGGCGCTGCCGGCGGGGTTGACCTGGCCGATGCAGGTCGACGGCAGCGCCTACATCGCGGTGGTCGCCGACGCGACGGCGCAGCTGCTCGAACCCGATACCCGCGCCGACAACACCCGCGCGGTCGAGCTGACCCTCGAGTCGCCGCACGCCGACCTGCAGGTCGAGGTGGTCAACGCGCCGGCGAGCGCGCGCGGCGGCGATCCGATCACCGTCGCCTGGCGGGTGCGCAATCGCGGTGATGCGATCACCAACGTCGCCGCCTGGGTCGACCGCGTGTACCTGTCGCTCGACGACGTGCTGGACGGCGGCGACCAGCTGCTCGCCACGGTCGCGCGCAGCGGTGCGCTCGGCGTCGACGCCGCCTACACCCAAGCGGCGCTGCTGTTCGCGCCGAACGGCCTGAACGGGCAGGCGCGCTTCATCGTCGCCACCGACGGGACCAACCAGGTCTACGAGGCGGCGCTCGAAGGCAACAACGCGACCGCCGCCGCGCCGACCACGCTGTCGCCGGCGCCGGTGGCCGACCTGCAGGTCGACGCGATCGTCGTCCCCGCGGGCGGCGTGCCCGGCGCGAAGCGCAGCGTGCAGTGGACCGTGACCAACCACGGCGACAGCGTCGCCGCCGGCACCTGGACCGACCGCGTGTACCTGAGCGCGACCGGCACGCTGGCCGACGCGCAGCTGGTCGGCAGCGTCAGCGCCGGGCGCAGCATCGCCGTCGGCGCCAGCTACCAGGCCTCGGTCGAGATCACGATCCCGGCGCTGGCCGACGGCGACTACCGGCTGATCGTCGTCGCCGACGCGGCGGGCCAGCTGTTCGAGAGCCCGTACGAGGACAACAACCAGCGCGTCGCTGACCAGCCGCTGACGGTGGTGCACCCCGACCTGCGCGCCGATCGCATCAGCGTCGACGCAACCGCGACCTCGGCGACCACGCTGCAGTTCGAGTGGCAGGTGACCAACGTCGGCTCGGCCGAGGTCGGCGGCTCCTGGGTTGACCGCATCTATCTGTCGCGCGACGGCAGCGTCGGCGCCGGTGACCTGCTGGTGGCCGAGCGCACGATCGAGCGCACGCTCGCCCCTGGCGCCAGCTACACCGAGACCGGCAGCTTCGTGCTGCCGGTCGACGCCAGCGGCGACTACCGGCTGATCGTGGTCAGCGACCAGGGCAATGCGATCGCCGAGCTGAACGCCGAGGGCAACAACCAGGTCGACGCGCCGCTGACGGTCGCGTTGGCGCCGTACGCGAACCTGGTCGTCACCGCGGTGGTCGCGCCGACGCTGACGATCGATGACCCGGCGCTGGTCACCTTCGAGTGGACGGTGGCCAACCAGGGCAACGGCGAGGGCCTGACCCACGCCTGGGTCGACCGGCTGGTCGCGTCCACCGATGCGGTGCTCGGCAACGGCGACGACCGGGTGCTCGGCAGCTTCGAGCACGTCGGTGCGCTGCCCGCCGGCGGCAGCTACACGCGCGCCGAGACCCTGTACCTGCCGGCGGCCTTCGAAGGGCGCTTCAACCTGTTCGTGCGCACCGACGCCACCGAGCAGGTGTTCGAGAACGGGCTGGAGGCCGACAACGCGCTGGCGATGGCCGCCCCGTTCGACGTGATGCGCATCCCCTACGCCGACCTGGTGGTCGACGCGGTTGCGCCGGCCGGCGCGGCGCGGAGCGGGCGCGCGCTCGACGTGAGCTGGACGGTGCGCAACCGCGGCATCGGCCTGACCAGCCGCGACGCCTGGACCGACGCGGTCTACCTGACCCAGGACCCGACCGGCGCCACCGGCCGCACGCTGCTCGGCCGCTTCAACCACCTCGGCTTCCTCGCGCCCGAGAGCAAGCCCGAGCTCGGCGCGGCGAGCTACGAGCGCACCGGCACGGTCACGCTGCCCAACGGCATCTCGGGCACCTGGTACCTGGTCGCCGAGGCCGCCGAGAGCTTCGGCCCGTTCGAGTTCATCTACCGCAGCGACGCCGACGGCGACAACCGGCGGGTGTCGGCCGGCTTCGCGGTCGAGGCCTCGCCGACGCCCGACCTGGTCGCGGGCAACGTGATCGCGCCGCAGACCGCGCCCGAGGGCTCGGCGATCGACGTGAGCTGGACGGTGACCAACCAGGGCCAGGCGCCGGCCGAAGGCATCTGGACCGACACCGTGTTCCTGCGCGGCTTCGGCAGCCTGATGACGCTGCGCGTGTGGTCGCCGCAGGCCGGCGCCAAGGTCCAGATCCGGCTCGACAACGCCGAGGGCGGCGACTCGGTCACCGCCGAGGCGCTGACCACCGTCGCCGGCGGCTGGCAGACGCTGAGCTTCGACTTCGCCAACGAAGCGCCGGGCTCGGCGCCGCTGAACCTCGACGCGGTCTACAACAAGGTGTCGCTGATCTTCGACGCCGGCGTCGACGGCAGCGGCCAGACCTTCTACTTCGACGAGTTGCGCTTCGCCAGCCGCGGCGGCGAGTCGGCGGCGTGGGCGCAGCCGTGGAGCTTCGACGAGTCGAGCCCGCCCAAGCTCAGCGGCTTCGGCGGCGCCGCCGCCGAGGTCGTGGCGGCGCCGGCGGGCATCGGCGGCAGCGGCAAGGTCGGCCGCCTGGTCAAGGCGGCCGGCGCGGCGGCGGACGCCGGCACGACGCTGTGGACCGGGCCCAAGGAGTCGATCGCCGCGGTGCCGTTCACCACCGGCCAGGCGACCGCGATCGGCTCCTTCGGCTACCTCGGCCCGCTGGCCGCCGGTACCTCGTACACGCGGCGCGAGCAGATCGTGCTGCCGAC
>CAZKCJ010000002.1:3506-30473 GCA_964550885.1 uncultured Rubrivivax sp.
CCGCTTCGAGCTGTACGTCGTCACCGACCGCACCGGCGTCGTCTACGAGGGCGCTGCCGACTCGGTGCCGGAGCGCAACAACCGCTCGCCCGACGACGTGCAGATCTCGGTGTCGGTGCTGCCGCGGCCGGACCTGCAGGTCGCCGACGTGATCGGCCCGGCGGTGGTCGACGCCGGCGGCACCGCGACGATCGACTTCGTCGTCATCAACCAGGGGCCGGTCGCGACCAACGTGCCGAACTGGAGCGACCGCGTCTACCTGTCGCTGGACGACAAGATCACGCGCGACGACGTGCTCGTCGCCAACCTCGGCAACGGCGCGGCGCTGGCCTACGGCGAGCAGTACCTGAGCAGCACGCCGACCTTCAAGATCCCCGAGCGCTTCCGCGGCGACGTCTACCTGATCGTGCAGACCGACGCCGGCAGCGCGGTCGACGAGTGGCCGAACGAGTCCAACAACATCCGGCTGTTCCCGCTGTACGTGAACCCCTGGCCCTTCGCCGACCTGGTGGTGCACGACGTCAAGGTGCCGGCGCAGGCCTTCGAGGGCAACGCCGTCGAGGTGCGCTACACGGTCACCAACAGGGGCAGCGGGCCGACCAACCTCGGCACCTGGGCCGAGCAGATCTGGCTGACCCGCGACAAGAACCGCCCGCACCCCGGCGAGGGTGACGTGCTGCTGAGCGCGTTCCAGTACGACGGCGGCGTGCTCGCGGTCGGCCAGGGCTACGACCGCATCGTTCAGGTCAAGCTGCCCGACTCGGTGCGCTCGGGCGAGTACTACCTGACGCCGTGGGTAGACCCGTACGCGACGTTGCTCGAGGACACGCTCGCGGTCAACGTCAACCCGGACGACCCGAACGCGGTCAACAACAACAACTACAAGGCCGGCGGCTCCGACCTGATCGGCTTCCGTGTGATCGGCACGCCGCCGGTGATCGTCTACCCGGACCTGACGGTGATCGCGGTCACGCCCGAGCCCGAGGAGTGGGCCGGCGAGCCGTTCACGCTGAGCTGGACCGTGCGCAACGACGGCCGCGGGGTGTCCGCCGGTTCCTACGACGAGGTCTGGATCAGCGATCAGGCGGCGCCCGACGCACCCGGCGCCAGCCGGTTCGAGCTCGGGCGCTTCGTCGCGCCGAAGGCACTGGCCTTCGGCGAGAGCTACACCCAGCAGCAGACGATCGTCCTCGAGCCGACGGTCAAGGGCCGCTACGTGCACGTGCGCAGCGTCGATCTGCGCGACTCCAACCACGCCAACGACATCGGCAGCGCGGCAACGCTGGTGCGCGAGCGCGTGCCCGACCTGAAGGTCACGCTGGTGCAGCCGCAGGCGCAGGCCTACTCTGGCGACCCGACGTGGCTGCGCTACACCGTCACCAACGACAGCGCGCATGCGGTGTGGCCGCAGATCAAGTACTGGACCGACCGGATATACTTGTCGAAGGACCCGATCTGGATCCCGAAGGAAGAGCGGGTCACGCTGCTGGCGTCGGTGCAGCAGGCCAATCCGCCGCTGGCCGCGGGCGCGAGCTACACCCGCGAGCTGGACCTGACGCTGCCGCCGGGGATCGAAGGCACCTACTACCTGTACGTGTTCGCGAACGCGGGCGGCAGCGGGCTGCCGCCGGCACCGCCGGCGCCGGTGCTGCGGTTCCCGGTGCTGGGGGGCGACGGTGCGTTCGAGCTCGGCAACCCGTACGAGTACTACCTGACCAACGCCTACGAGGATCCGACCAACAACATGGCGCGGGCGGTGCTGCCGGTGGTCTACCGCGAGCCCGACCTGCAGGTCACCGAGCTGCATCTGCCCGACACCGTGGCGGCTGGCGCGACGATCGACGTGCGCTTCACCGTCACCAACGTCGGCAACCGCGAGACCCGCGAGAGCGGCTGGGTCGACCGCATCTTCCTGTCCTTCGACGCGTCGCTCGACAGCCTCGACGCCGAGGTCGCGTCGCAGTCGGCGGCGGCGGCGATCCGTGACAAGTACGGGCGCGACGACGGCCGGCTGCGCCCGGGCGAGAGCTACACCGCCACCGTGCGCGTCACGGTGCCCTACGACCTCGACGGCGAGTACCGCCTGCTCGCCTTCGCCGACGCCAACCGCGCCGCCAGCTACTGGGCCGGCAAGAGCGCGATCTCGCCCAGGCTCAACGGCCTCGAATCCTCGGGCGCCGCCTACGGCGCGGTGCGCGAGTTCCAGGGCGAGGGCAACAACATCACGGCAAGGGCGCTCACCGTCGTGCCCTACTCGCCGCCGGACCTGCAGGTCAGCGCGCTGAGCGCGCCGCTGCGCGCGACCCGCGGCCAGGCCTTCGACGTCGCCTACACGGTCAGCAACGCCGGCGGTGACACGCCCGCGCAGGAGGCGGCCTGGGACGACCTGATCTACCTGTCGCGCGACGCCTTCCTCGACACCCGCGCCGACGTGTTCATCGGCAGCGTGCGCCACACCGGCGGCCTCGCGGCCGGCGCGTCCTACGCGGTCGCACGCAGCTTCACGGTGCCGTCGGACCTGGCCACCGACGCCTGGTACGTGTTCGTCGTCACCGACCCGCAGCGCTACGGCGCCACCGGCGAGGTCTACGAGGCCGACGAGCGCAACAACGCGCGCGCCAGCGACCTGCCGATGGTGATCGAGCTGCCGCCGCCGAGCGACCTGGTGGTCACCGGCGTCACCGTGCCGTCGAGCACGCGCTCGGGCCAGCCGATCGAGCTCGGCTGGACGGTCACCAACCAGAGCGACGTGTCCGCCAGCAGCACCTGGAGCGACACGCTGTTCCTGTCGG
Source organism: uncultured Rubrivivax sp. (assembly GCA_964550885.1). Classification (GTDB taxonomy): domain Bacteria; phylum Pseudomonadota; class Gammaproteobacteria; order Burkholderiales; family Burkholderiaceae_C; genus Rubrivivax. Next base: position 6,299 of record CAZKCJ010000002.1, read on the forward strand.
AGGACGCCACCTGGGACATCGGCGACCGCGCGCTGGGCAGCCGCTCGTACACCGGCACGCTGCTGCCCGGGCAGAGCTACACCCAGTCGCTGCAGGCGCTGATGCCGGCGGCGGTGCCCGGCAACTACCGGGTGATCGTGCGCACCGATGTCTTCAACCAGGTGTACGAAGGCATCAACGAGGTCAACAACCGCACCGCCAGCCCCGGGACGATCCAGGTCGCGGTCGACGAGATCCGCATCGGCGTGCCGCTGGCGACCACGCTGCAGCCGCGGCAGGAGAAGCTCTACCAGATCCAGGTGCCCGACGGCCAGACGCTGCGCGTGACCCTCAGCGGCGCCGACGCGGCGAGCACCAACGAGATCTTCCTGCGCCACGACCGCGCGCCCACCGCCGCGCTGTACGACGCCACCTACAGCGGGCCGCTCGCCAGCAACCTGACCGCGATCGTGCCGAGCACCGAGCCCGGCACCTACTACCTGCTGGTGCGCAACTTCGCCGCCGCGCCGGGCGGCACCGGCATCACGCTGCTGGCCGAGCTGCTGCCGCTGCTGATCAGCGACGTGCACAGCGACACCGGCGGCGACAGCCGCTACGTGACCACGACGATCCGCGGCGCGCAGTTCCAGGCGGGCGCGATCGTCAAGCTGGTGCGCCCCGGCATCGCCGAGTACGAGCCGCTCGAGCGCGTGGTCGTCGACTCGACCCGGATCATCGCCACCTTCGACTTCCGCGGCGCGCCGCACGGGCTGTACGACCTGAAGGTCATCAACCCCGACGGCAGCGAGGCGGTGGTGCCCTACCGCTACCTGATCGAGCGCGCGGTCGAGCCCGAGGTCACGATCGGCCTGGGCGGCCCGCGGATCATCCTCGCCGGCGAGCAGGCCACCTACTCGGTCGCGCTGCAGGGCATCAGCAACCTGGACGCGCCCTACACCTACTTCGAGGTCGGCGTCCCGCAGCTGCTGTTTAACCCGATCGTCTACGGGCTGCCGTACCTCGAGTTCTTCACCAACGTGCGCGGCACGCCCGAGGGCAGCGCCGGGTCGGCCAACGCCGGCGTGCCCTGGGCGCAGCTCGAGTCGATCACCAACACCACCGGCCAGCTCGCGACCAGCGGCTTCCTGTACGACCAGCCGACCGACGGCTTCGCCGGCTTCACCTTCAACGTCACCACCTACCCCGGCCTGAAGGAGATGCACGAGAAGGCCTTCGAGCAGTTCCGCGCGAAGATGGCGGTGCACTTCCCGGAGCTCGACGAGCTGCTGAAGGACGGCGCCGCCGGCCTGGAGCAGTGGTGGGAGGCGGTCAAGGACAAGGCCGAAGAGATTGCGCCGGGGCTCGGCACGGCGATGGACCAGCTGCCGTTCATGGAGCTGTACAACAAGAACGAGGCGGTCCCCGACGAGTGCGTGATCCCGTTCATCCCGTTCCGCTTCCACATGTACGCGGCGGCGACGACGATGACCCGGGCCGAGTACGTCGCGCTGCAGACCGCCAAGGCCAAGGACCTGCGCAGCGCGATCCTGAGCGCGGTCGGCGCGCCGCCGCCGCTGCTGGCGCTGGCTGCGGACGAGAACACCTGGGTCGAGTTGTACCTGGCGGCGCTGGAAGACGCACAGCTGCTGCGCCCCGAGGACCAGACGCCTCCGATCCGCACCCGCCAGCACATCGTCAGCCTGATGGCGACGATCTCGTCGGGGATCCTGTTCGGCCCGGCCGGCTCCGAGATCCGCTCCACCGGCGACCTGCTTGGCTTCTTCGAGCAGGTGCGCAAGCTCTACGGCAACGACACCTACCGGCTGGCCGAGATCGAGTACTGGGACGAGCGCAAGAGCGACTGCTACGAAGACGTGGTGCCGGTGCCGGCGATCCCCGAGTACGCCGACTACAACCTGAACCTGAGCACGCCGACGCACTTCGAGGCCTTCCGCATCTACGTGCCGTGGATGCCGTTCGAGGACCGCGGCGCCGGCATCCCGCCGCAGTTCCAGATCGACGGCCCCGAGGAAGTCGGCGGCGACCCCTTCGCCACGCTCGACTTCGGCAAGTACCTGCAGGGCTCGGCCAGCGAAGGCCGGCTGGCGTCGATCACCGGGCCGCAGACGATGGACACCGGCGGCTGGCTGCCGCTCGGCCAGCCGCTGCCGTACAGCGTCAACTTCGAGAACAGCAGCGCGTCGTCGCGCTTCGTCAACGAAGTCCAGATCGTCACCCAGCTCGACGCCGACCTCGACCCGGACACCTTCCAGCTCGGCGACATCCGCATCGGCGACATCACGATCGACATCCCCGAGGGGCGCTGGTCGTACCAGGGCGACTTCGACTTCAGCTACACCAAGGGCTTCGTGCTGCGGGTGTCGGCGGGGGTCGACAACTACCAGAACCCGGCCGGCGTGTCGTGGGTGCTGCAGGCGATCGACCCGCTGACCGGCGAGGTGATGCGCGACGCCACCCGCGGCCTGCTCGCGCCCAACGACGCGTTCGGCAAGGGCGCCGGCTTCGTGTCGTACACGGTGCAGGCGCGCTCGCCCGACAGCGTCAAGCTGCCGCGCGACCCGAAGCCGAACCAGGTTCCCGACGGCGTGGTCGAGGCCAGCGCGCGCGTGCTGTTCGACAGCCAGGCGCCCGAGGACACGCTGAAGCTCGAGCACCGCGTCGATGCGGTCGCGCCGCGCACCGCGCTGCAGGTCGGGCGCATCACCGGCACCGACAGCTACCGCATCGACTGGGCGGCGGACGACGGGCGCGGCGGCTCGGGCTTCAAGCACGTGACGCTGTACGTCGCCGAGAACGGCGGCGACTTCAAGATCTGGCAGCGCCGGCTCACCGACGCCAGCGGCCAGCTGGTCTTCGACGGCAATGCCGGCACCAGCTACGAGTTCCTCGCGCTGGCCACCGACTTCGCCGGCAACCGCGAGCAACCGACGCCGGGGGTCAACGCGCAGTCCGACGGCGGCAACGTCAACCTCGGCGCGCTGCCGCAGGTGCCGAGCACGACGCCGCCGAACTTCGGCCTGCCGCCGCCGCCGGTGGACCTGCCGTCGACCAGCCCGGTGTTCGCCGAGGCCGAGCTGGGCATCCCGAACGCCGCGCCGCCGACCCGCGCGAGCGAGTTCGAGACCGTGCTGCGGCCCTTCATCGGCTCGATGTTCGCCGACGGCTTCAGCCCCAGCCACGCCGGCATCGGCCCGATGGCGATCGCCGAGGCACCCGACGGCACGATCCTGGTTTCGGGCGGCGCCAACCGCGGCGACATCTGGCGCTTCAGCCGCGACGGCGGCTCGGCCGAGAGCGCCCCCTGGGCGAGCCTCGACGTGCCGGTGTTCAACCTGGCCTTCGACGCCGACGGCCGGCTGTGGGCGACCACCGGCGGCGGGCCGCTGCTGCGGCTGGACCCGGACACCGGCGCGGTGCTCGAGCGCATCGGCGACGGCATCGGCATCGCGCTCGCAGTCGAGCCCGGGCGCGGCCGCCTGTTCGTGTCGACCAACGCCGGCGTCAGCGTCTACGACCCGGCCACCGGCGTGTTCGAGCAGTGGAGCCGCGACGAGAACCTGCGCGTGGGCAGCCTGGCCTTCGACAACCAGGGCAACCTGTGGGCGGTGACCTGGCCCGACCGGCGGCAGGTCGTCAAGTTCACGCCGTTCCGCCGCGCCGAGCTGCAGCTCGAGTTCGACTCCGACCTCGACTCGATCGCCTTCGGCCGCGACGGCAGCTACCTCGAGGACCTGCTGTTCGTGTCGCACAACGCCGGCCGCGTCGGCCCAACCGGCGTCGCGCTGCCCGACAGCGAGCTGACGATGGTCGACGTGGCGACGCTCAAGCGGGTTGCGGTCGCCACCGGCGGCACTCGTGGCGATGTGGTCTTCACCACCCGCGACGGCCGGGTGCTGCTCAGCCAGACCGACCAGGTCGACCTGCTCGCGCCGGTGGTCGCGCCGCGGGTGGTGGCCACCGCGCCGCAGGCCGACGCGGTGATGCCGCTGCCGCTGCCGTACCTGACGGTGGCCTTCGACCAGGACATGTTCGTCGGCGACGCGAGCCTGCCGGGCAGCGTGCTCAACGTCGACAACTTCCGCCTGGTCGGCGACGCCAGCGGGCCGGTCACGCTGCAGGGCCTGCGCTACGACGTCGTCACCCGCAGCGTGCTGCTGGTCGTCGGCGCGCTGCGCCCGGACACCTACACGCTGACGGTGTCGAGCCGGCTGCAGAGCGCGCTCGGCCAGCGCATGGTCGCCGACCACCTGCTGCACTTCCAGGCGATCAGCGACCTGACGCCGCTGCTGGACGTGCAGTTCGGCCTGACCCGCTACGACCGCGCGACCGGCACGCTGTCGTGGGACGTGACCGTGCGCAACAAGAGCGCCGACCCGATCACGCTGCCCGCGCTGATGCTGCTCGACCCGCGCGACGGCTACACCGGCGTGCCGGTGGACGCGCAGGGCCGCACTGACGACGGCCGCTGGCTGATCGACCTGTCGGCCAACCTGCCCGCGGGCGGGCGGCTGATGCCGGGCCAGTCGAGCACCGGGCGCACGATCGCGATCGCCACGCCCGACCGCCAGCGGGTCGATTTCGCGACCGGCGTGATCGGCGTCAGCGAGTTCAACAACCCGCCGCAGATCAGCTCCACGCCGCCGCTGCAGGCCGAGCTGGGTCAGCCCTGGCGCTACGACCTGGTCGCCACCGATCCGGAGGACCACGACCGCTTCTACCTGCTGCTGGGCGGTCCCGACGGCATGGCGATCGACGTGAACACCGGCCAGGCGAGCTGGACGCCGGCGCCCGGCACCGCGGCCGAGGTGCCGGTGCTGTTCGCGGTCTTCGACGCACGCGGCGCGGTCGCGCTGCAGCGCTTCGTGGTCCAGGTTGCGCAGGGCAACCGGCCGCCGCTGTTCGTGTCGGCGCCCAGCCTGGTCGAAGGCCGCGAGGGCCAGCCGATCGAGTTCAGCGTGGTGCTCGCCGACGCCGATGGCGACGCGCTGACGGTCTGGGCCGACAACCTGCCGCCGGGCGCCTCCTTCGACGCGGTGTCGCGCACCTTCGCGTGGACTCCGGGCTTCAGCCACGCCGGCACTTACAACGACGTACGCATCTACGCGAGCGACGGCAAGGCGCTCACGCAGGTGTCGCTGAACGTGCTGGTCGCCGAAGGCTATCGCCCGCCCGAGCTGGTGACGCCGGCCGACCGCACGATCAGCGAGGGCGACCGGCTGCGCATCCAGCTGATCGGCCGCGGCGACGACAGCGCCGAGCTGCGCTACTCGTCGGCGGAGCTGCCCTTCGGCGCGACCCTGCACCCGGTGACCGGCGTGCTCGAGTGGACGCCGCTGTACACCCAGGCCGGCGTGTACCAGATTCCGCTGAGCGTGGACGACGGCTCGATCGCCTACACCACCGCCTTCACCGTCACCGTCGCCAACGCCAACGGCGTGCCGCAGTTCGACCCCTTCGACCGCTGGACCGTCTACGAAGACCAGCCGCTGTGGATCAAGACCTACGCGCACGATCCCGACAACCCGTTCTACGAGCCGGCCTTCCGCGACGGCAACGGTGCGCTCGCCGAAACCAGCGACTTCAAGCGCACGGTGTCGGTCAGCGTCAGCGGGCTGCCGGCCGGCGCCACCTTCGACGCCGACACCTGGGACCTGCGCTGGACCCCGACCCACCTGCAGGCCGGCGTCTACGCGGTCACGCTGACCGCGGTCGACGACGGCGACGGCACCGGTGCGCCGGCGACGACCACGGTCACGGTGCCGATCACCGTGCTCAACGTCAACCGCGCGCCGATCATCGACCCGATCGAACCGGTCAGCGTCGCGCGCGACCAGACGCTCGAGTTCAAGGTGCAGGGGCTGGACGTCGAGGGCAACGCGCTGACGCTGAGCGCGGCCAGCGAGATGCCGGGCTTCCCGCTGCCGGCCTTCCTGAGCTTCACCGACAACGGCGACGGCAGCGGCACCTTCCGCGCCGCGCCCGGCGCCTGGGACCGCGGCGACCACGCGATCCGGGTGACGGTCACCGACGACGGCGACGGCAACCCGGACGAGAAGCGCTCGACCGACTACGTGTTCATCGTCTCGGTCACCAGCCCGAACGAGCCGCCGCGGCTGCAGCACCTGGGCGACACGGTCGCCCTGGTCGGCGCCGGCCTGCGCATCCCGGTGCGCGTGGCCGACCCCGACCAGGACGGCCTGCACTACGCGCTCAGCGGCCTGCCGCCGGGCGCGACGATCAGCGACGCGATCGCGCAGAAGCGCGGCGACCTGTGGGTCGACACCGACGACGGCGGCAAGTTGTACGGCGCCGGCCCGACCGGCACCTGGGGGCTGATCAACGACCCCGCGCTGGCGCAGGCGCTGGCGGCGGTGCAGGACCGGCTGGCCACGCTCGACGGTCGCATCTTCGCGTTCTGGGCCGCGGCGGCGCCGGCCGCCGCGGTCGACGGCGACCTGTGTTGCGACACCGACGACGGCGGCCGCCAGTACCGCCACACCGCCGGCGCCTGGGCGGTGGCGGCCGACACCCGCATCGGCGACGCGCTGGTCGCGAGCCTGGTCGACAGCCAGGCGCGCGCCGACGGCGAGGTGGTGCTGTTCGTGCGGCCCGACGCGCCGGTCGAGGTCTACGGGCTGGCGCTGATCGACTGGGCGCCGACCGCGGCCGACCGCGGCAGCTACGACGTGACGGTCACGGTGCGCGACAGCGGCAACGGCGACGCCGCGCGCGCCGAGCAGGCGGTGGCCAGCTTCAAGGTGGTGGTGCGCGATGCGAACAATGCGCCGGTCCTGCTGCCGGTGGGCGACCAGTCGGTGGCCGAGGGCGAGCTGCTGCGCTTCACGCTGCGCGGCGCCGACCTGGACGGCGACGCGCTGAGCTTCGCCGCGGCCAACCTGCCGCCGGGGGCGACGCTGGACGGCGCCACCGGCGAGTTCAGCTGGCGGCCGACCTTGAACCGCGCGGGCAGCTATCAGGTCAGCTTCGCCGCCACCGACGGTGCGGCCCGCGGCGAAGAGACGATCACGATCGCCGTCGCCAACACCAACCAGCTGCCGGTGTTCGTGCCGGTGCTGCCGCAGCTGGCGCGCGAAGGTGCCGAGCTCCGCTTCAGCGTGGTCGCCGCCGACGCCGACGCCGACCCGATCGTGCTCGCGGCGACGCGCGGGCTGCCGGCGGGCGCGCTGTTCGTGCCGAACACCGGCGAGTTCATCTGGACCCCGGGCTACGACCAGGCCGGCGAGCACGTGGTCACGATCACCGCGGTCGACCCGTCGGGCACGCCGGTCGACTACGACCTGACGATCCGCGTCGCCAACCAGAACCGCGCGCCGGTGCTGGCCGAGTCGAACCGGCAGTTCGTGATCGGCGAGACCACCCGCTTCACGATCGCCGCCACCGACCCCGATGCCGGCACCGCGCTGCGCTTCAGCGGGCTGAACCTGCCCGAGGGCGCGACCATCGACGCGGCCACCGGGGTGTTCAGCTGGACACCGGGCCCCGGCCAGAGCGGCGAGACGATCGTCACGCTGATCGCCGACGACGGCCTCGCGCAGGACCGGCAGAACATCGTGCTGCGCGCGGCGCTGCAGCTGCCGACGCCGACGGTGCGCATCGAGCTGACCCCCGGCTTCGCCGCGCTGCCCGGGCAGAAAGTGCTGGTCCACGCGGTGGCCGACAGCTTCGCCGACATCGCGTCGCTGCGCCTGTTCGTCGACGGCAGCGAGGTCGCGCTCGACGCCGAAGGCCGGGTCACGCTGACGCCGAGCGTGCCCGGCAAGATCGCGCTGCGCGCGGTCGCGGTCGACGCCGACGGCGCGACCGGCGAGACGAGCACCCAGCTGAAGGTGCGCGACCCGGCGGACAAGATCGCGCCGATCGTCGCGTTGAGCTCGCCGGCGGCGGGCGCGCCGCTGACCGGGCCGGTCGCGCTGCAGGGCCGGGTCGACGAAGGCAACCTCGACAACTGGCGCCTGGAGCTGCGCCGCCGCGACGCGACCGACTGGCGCGTGCTGGCCACCGGCGAGACCGCGTTCGACGGTGCGGTCGGCGGCTTCGACCCGCAGCGGCTCGCCGACGGCCTGTACACGCTGCGGCTGGTGGCGCGCGACATCGGCGGGCGCACCAGCGTCGCCAGCCTGGACGTCGAGGTCGCCACCGGCGCCAAGCTCGGCGCCTACCGCCGCAGCGACGCCGACCTACAGGTCGACCTGGGCGGCACGAGCTTCACGCTGCAGCGCCGCTACGACAGCCTGGATGCGCACATCCCCGGCACCGCCTTCGGCTGGGGCTGGGGGCTTGCCGGCAGCGACATCCGCATCGAGACCGACGTCGAGGCCAGCGGCCGCGAGCACCTGGGCGTGTACAGCGCGTTCGACGAAGGCGCGCGGCTGTGGCTGACGCTGCCCACCGGCGAGCGCGCCGGCTTCAGCTTCGCGCCGCGGCTGCAGCCGGTCGGCGAGCTGAACCTGTACCGCCCGGCGTGGGTGGCCGACGGCGTGCACGGCTGGTCGCTCGATTCGGTCGACGCGCTGCTGCAGAAGTCCGGCGGCCGCTACTACGACGCGGTGACCGGGCTGCCGTACCACCCGCTGGCCGGCAACTACCCGGGCTTCGACTACAGCCTGACCGCGCCCGACGGCAGCGTCTACCGGATCGACGCGACCCAGGGCATCAAGCAGATCGAGCTGCCGGGCGGGGCCAGGCTGTTCGTCAGCGACAACGGCGTCACCGCGCAGTCGGGCGCGACGCTGCAGTTCGTGCGCGATCCGCAGGGTCGGATCACGCGCGCGATCGCGCCCGACGGCAGCGCGGTCGTCTACCAGTACGACCCGGCGGGGCTGCTGGTGCTGATGCGCAACCTCGCCACCGGCGCGGGCTACCGCTACGCCTACGACCAGGCCGGCCGCCTGAGCGCGATGGTCGCGATCGGCGGCGAGGGCCGCGCGATCGACTACGCCGCCGACGGCACGGTCACCGAGCGTCTGATCACCGCTGACCTCGGCGGCGCCGGCAGCTTCGCCGGCCGCTCCAGCAGCGGAATCGCCACCGCCGGCACCGACACGCTCTACACCTTCAGCGTGCGCGCCAGCGAGATCGCCTCGACCGCCGGCGGGCAGCTGATCGTGCGCGTGGTCAGCAGCGGCGGCGCGACCACCCGCATCGACGGCCTCGCGCCGCTGTCGGTGATGACCAGCGGCGCGGTCACGACCACGCTGTACGGCATCCGCGCCGAGGGCATGTACCGGCTCGCGCTGCAGGGCTCCGGCGCCTACGAGCTCAGCCTCGACGTCGCCGGCGACCTGAACGCCGACGGGCTGGTGGACGGCAGCGACAGCGCCGCGATCGCCGCGCCCGGCGCCTTCGTCGACCTGACCGGCGACGGCCTGAGCGACCGCGCCGACCGGCAGGTGCTGTTCGCCAACTACGGCTTCGTCGTCAACGGCGGGCCGCGCCTGGCGAGCACGCTGCCGGCGGTGTTCACGCACGAGGACCTGGCGGTGCTGGTCGACCTGCGCCAGGTGGCGAGCGACCCGGACGGCGACCAGGTCTTCTATCGGGTCCTGGGCACCGAGCACGGCAGCGCGGTGCTGACTGCCGACGGCCAGCACCTGCTGTTCCGGCCCGAGGCCGGCTACAGCGGCCCGGCGCTGCTGCGCGTGTCGGCCGACGACGGCTTCAACGCGTCGCCGCAGGCGGCGCTCGCGGTCACCGTCAGCGCCGCGCCGCTGCAGCGCATCGACTTCGTGCAGCGTCGGCTGCTCGGCGAGGTCGGCGACCGCTTCCTGGTGGTGCTCGAAGGCGACTTCGCCGACCAGCAGGACGTGGTGCTGCCGCTGGACTACGTGTCGATCGGCCTGCTCGACCCGACGATCGCGAGCCTGTCGCAAGAAGGGCTGCTGACGCTGGCCAAGGACGGCGCGACCGCGCTGGTCGCCGCGCGCGGCGGCATCACCGCGGCCACCGTGGTCGGCGCCGGCGAACCGACCGACCCGGACGCGATGGTCGGCTACTACTTCGGCATCGACGCCTACCCCGACAGCGTGACGATCCTGCCCGGCGGCGGCACGCGCCAGGCGGTGGTGCGGCTGGGCAGCGGCAACAACACCTACGTCAACCGCGCAGCCGACGGCACGCGCTACTTCGCCGGCAACGCCGCGGTGGCGACGGTCAGCGCCGACGGCCTGGTCAGCGGCCACGCCACCGGCCAGACCGAGGTCACGGTGATCAACGGCTACGCCGAAGACCGGATGCTGGTCAACGTCGAGCCGCCGATGACCAGCACCGGCATCGCCGTGGTCGGCGAGCAGGGCGGCATCGTCGCCAACGCCGACGGCGTGGCGGTGGCCTTCGGCCGCGGCCAGCTGGGTGCGAACGCCACCGTCACCGTGACCAGCGTCGCCGAGTCGGCGCTGTCGCTGCCGACGCCGCACGCGCCCGACGGCACCGAGACCTTCAAGTACCTGGCGGCCTTCGACCTCGACGTCCAGGGCGCCGAGCTCAACGGGCCGGTGCAGGTCGCGGTGCCGGTGCAGGGCGCGTTCACGCCGGGCGAGACGGTGTACTTCTTCCAGAAGATGTTCCTGCCCTTCGGCCCGGACGGGGTCGAGCAGGACGTGTGGGCAGTGGTCGACTCCGGCGTGGTCGGCGCCGATGGCGTCGCGCGCTCCACCTCGCCGCCGTTCCCGGGCCTGTCCAACCGCGGCTCGGTGCTGATCGCGCGCGCCGCGCAGCCGGTGGGCATCGTCACGATCGATGCAGGCTTCCTCGCGGGCGTGATGGTCGCCGGCTCGATGGCGCTGGGCATGGCCGCGGCCAGCGGCAGCCTGCTGGGGGCGACGGTCTTCGGCGGCATCGCCGCCGGCATCTTCGGCCTTGCGGCGCTGGCCTTCCTCGGCCAGAAGCTCGAGCTGCAGATGTGGCGCAAGTGGGGCCAGAACAAGCAAGGTTTCGAGCTCGAGGTCGACGTGCCGCCGGACGGCGCGACGATCGCGGTCACCGCGTCGGTGCCGACGCCGCCGCAGAACCCGGCCGACCTCGACAAGCCGGTGATCACCAGCCTGAAGACCCCGATCGTCGCCCCGGGCGCGATCGCGCTCGAGATCGAGGCGCAGAAGGTGGTCGTGCCCGGCAGCGGCTTCGCGGTGAGCGACGTGCGGGTGGGCTTCCGCACCCAGGACCAGATCGTGTACGCCGACCCGAGCGCGGTCACCGCCGTCGCGGTCGGCGCCACCGACGGCAAGTTCACGGTGCAGGTGCCCGGCAGCGTCTTTCTCGGCCTGGTCGACATCGTGGTCGAGCGCCCGCTGGTCGATGCGCTGACCGGCGTCAGCACCTACGTGCGCTCGGTCGGCACCGCGCGCGTCGACAACAAGGCCGGCTACGCGTTCACCGGTCGCGGCAACGCGGTCTACGTGATCGACAACACCCGGATCGACGAGCCGTTCGCGCCGGCGCCGCCGTACGACCCGCAGGACCCGTCCAGCCCGAAGCTGCCGTACGTCGACCCGACGACCGGCGAGACGATCAAGGAGCCGTGGGTCAAGACGATCACGCTCGACGGCACGCACTCGATCATGGACACGCTGGCGGCACCGGATCTGTCGCGTGCGTTCGTCGGCCATGCGAACGGCGTGTCGGTGATCGACGCATTCACGCTCGAGCTGGCGCCGGTGCCGGGCGGCGGCGCCTGGATCCCGGTCCCCGGCGGCGTGACCGCGCTGGCGATCGACCCGGCCGGGCGCTACCTGTACGCGGCCGGCACCGGCACGGTCTACGTGATCGATCTGCTGCCCGGTTCGCCCAACTTCCACAAGGTGGCGCAGACGATCACCGTGGCTGCCCCGGCAGCCGGCCGGATCAACGACCTCGCCGTCAACGCCGACGGCAAGCGGTTGTTTGTCGCCGCCCCCGGGACCACGCTGTTCGGCTCGGGCAACGGTCCGCGCGCGTGGACGCAGGGCGGCCGGGCGCCGGGCCTGCTGCAGGTGATCAACGTCGACGAAGCCGACCGGCCGAAGGACGCGAACGCTCCCAACCCGAGGAAGTGGCGGCAGGTGCTGGCGGGCGTCGAGGCTGGCCTCGAGCCGTTCCGGATCGCGCCGACCGGTCAGGCCGACAAGCTGCTGCTGAGCTCGCGGCTCGACCTGAACCAGGGCCTGCGCACGGTCGTCATCAAGAGCAACGATCCGCTGGCGTTCAAGCTCGACCTGAAGCAGATCGACCTGCGGCTGAACAAGACCGACAGCGGCGCGGCGAACGAGCCGCAGCTGCAGGTGCTGGCCAGCGGCGACTGGTACTTCCCGTCGGTCACGATCACCAAGGGCAACAAGATCGACCTGAACATCCGCAACGCCACCGGCGTCGCGGTCACGCAGGACCTGCAGTACGCATTCGTCGGCGACTGGTACATCCCGCGGATGTACTACATGGACGCGATGGACGCGGTGCTGCTCGAGGAGAAGATCACCGTCGGCTCCAAGGTCGGGCTGGTCTTCGACCCCTTCGGTCTGGGCACCTTCAACGCGCCCGCGCACATCAAGCCGGCGTCGATCGTCGCGGCGACCTCGCCGATCCCGATGGCCTTCCTCGAGGACATCAGCCTCGACGGCGCCGACCGCAAGCTGTACGCGGGCTTCCGCGCCGCCGGCAACATCGCCGTCTACGACGCGCGCAAGCTGGAGACCCGGGCCTTCCGCAAGGATCTGTCCTACGGCGCCGATATCCGCTGGAACCGCTACGGCCTCGACCACCCGTGGGCCGACTTCGCCGAGGGTGTGCCCGCCGCCGAGCCGCCCGATCCGAGCAAGCCGCCGAACCCGTACAGCAACCCCGGCCGGCCGGTGGCCGACGACGAGCGGCGGATCAACCTGCAGCCGGTGGATCTGCCGACGCACTTCCGCGGGCTGAGCATCCAGCCGGCGCCGGTGCTGGAGCTGATCCGGCCCAGCGGCGAAGTCAGGACCAACGCCGACGACGACGCGCCGCTGACCTTCGAGTGGGAGGTCGACTACGACCTGCTCGGCGGCAACCCGGGCGACCTGTGGACGACGCGGCTGTACGTCAGTGCGCTCGCGCCCGGTGCCGGCCTGTGGCCCGACGACCCGTACCGCGAGCGGCCCGAGGACGGCTGGGCTTCGCTGCTATACGACGAGCCGACTCTGGGCGCGGACAAGGATCCGAATCCGGGCCGGATCCTGACCGCACCGAAGGATCTGAAGATCGGCGCGCGCTACGTCGTCAACGTCACCGACGCGGCGAGCCTGCGCGACCCGGCCAACTGGGTCGAGACGCTGGGCGCTTCGGGCAACACGAAGCGCACCGTGGTCGAGCTGGGTGCCGCGGCGCGCAAGCTGCTGACCGCCGGCCAGACCTACCACTGGGGCGTGGACCTGCTGCGCGCCGGGGTCAGCAGCGGCATCGATGAGGCCGCGAGCTTCGAGTCCGCAGCGGTCGCGGCCACCGCCGGGCAGTACAGCTCGGTCAGCGTGCTGACCCACGGCTTCCAGCTCGGGCTGCTGGCCTCGTTCTTCGACAACGGCCGCTTCCAGCAGCCGCCGGCCTTCATGGAGATGGCAAAGCTGATCGTCCAGGCTTCGGGCGGCGGCGTGGTGCTGTCCTACGACAAGGCCACCGGCGACTGGGTCGACAAGGCCAGCGGGCTCAACGGCGCGCAGGCGCTGGCCAACGCCGTCGGCAAGGCGGTGGTGCTGGTGTCCGACTGGTACGTGGAGTCCGACATCAGCGACGCCGGCTTCGCCGAGGCGGCGGCCGACGCGCTCTATACCTCGCTGCTGGACCTGGACAAGCAGCTCGGCGGCGGCTTCGTCGCGCCGTCCGGACCGGGGCAGGCGAGCTACACGAAGGGCACGCTGCTCGCGTCGCCGCTGCACTTCATCGGCCACAGCCGCGGCACGGTGGTCAACAGCGAGATCATCCAGCGCCTGGGCTTCCACAAGGTGGTCGAGTCCGGCATCCAGATGACCACGCTGGACCCGCACGACTTCGACCAGAAGTCGCTCGACATCAAGATCGGCGACCTGATCAAGTGGGTCCAGGACACCAGCGACAAGCTGCAGACCGGCGCGATCGTCGCCGGCGTGGCGGCGGTGGCGACCGGCAACTTCGGCGCGATCCCGCTGCTCTATCGCACCTACACGCTGCTCGGCAAGGTCAAGGACGCGGCCGAGCGGTCGCTGAGCTGGGCCAGCAACGCCGGCATCGCGCTGAACATCCCGTACGGCGACTTCAAGGACCCCGACGTCAAGATCTGGAGCAACGTCGACTTCGCCGACAACTACTACCAGACCGCCGCGGATCCGGAAAAGGTGACCGCGACCCCCAACGGCCGCCCGCTCGACCCGAAGCCGACCGACGCGCCGCCCGGCAGCGGCAAGGCGCCGACCTTCACCCTCGCCGAGTCGGATGCCGACATCGACCTGCTGCTGGGCACCGACAAGATCGCCGACAGCATCGCCGGCTTCGGTTTCGACGACTTCAGCATCACCGGGGTCGGCGGCCCGCACAGCCGCGTGTGGCAGTGGTACGCCGGCACGATCGACACCGGCGTGCTCGAGTTCCAGGACATGCCGATCTGGCGCGCCAAGGGCGACCAGGGGCTGGCCACCGAAATCTTCAGCGTCATCCCGCTGCCCGAGCAGTACAGCGGCAAGCCCTGGTATTCGGCCAACCCGTACAGCATCGTCGCCAACGCCGGCGAGCGGGTCAGCTACCCGCAGACCGCGCACGACGACCCGAACGACGTCACCGAAGGCATCGGCGTCGGCTGGTTCTACAGCGCCGCCGGCGGCGGCAGCGCGTTCAGGCCAGACCGCAACACCGGCAAGACCGTCGACCCGGGCGAGGACAACACCGAGTACACCAACGACACCGCCAAGGCCTACGACGGCCCGGTGCCGAGCGTGTTCAACGGCGGCTTCGACCTCGGGATCCGCCAGTCGCTGTACGGGCGCGCGACCGGCGCCGACGACATCTATCGCTTCCCGCTGTCCTACGAGCTGCCCGGCTGGTCGTTCCACGGCGGTGACGGCTACCGGCTGGATGTCGGCTTCACGATCCCCGGCACCTCGATCACGCTGCCCGACTTCGACTTCAGCGGCCTGTTCGTGATCGAGACCGACTTCAAGACGCTCGGGCTCGAGCTGGTCAAGAAGTTCTTCGAGTGGGGCGCCGACAAGCTGATGGACATGCTGTCGGGGGCGATCAAGAGCAAGGTGTTCGGCGCGCTCAACATGCCCAAGCCGCCCGACGCGTCGAGTTCGCCCGGCTACAGCGACTGGTACTTCAAGTACTGGGGCGTCGACGGCGAGCTCGGCAAGGCGGTGCTGGAGCAGGCAGGCAAGGTCTACGACATCCTGAAGGGCTGGTTCGAGAGCGGCGCCACCGCGATCGGCAGCGCGATCACTCCCGACAGCTGGGAGAAGGCGCTCGAGCACTTCTTCACCGTCGACCCGGCGAAGAAGACGGTGATCCCGAAGAACCCGGGCGACTTCAAGAAGTGGATCCTGGCGCTGGCCGAGAAGGGGCTGAAGGACCTGGTCAAGCCCACCAGCGACTACGCGCTGCTGATGGGCGGCGCCGACGTGCTGAAGGACGTGCTGTACGCGATCGTGGCCGGTCCGATCGCGGCCACCGGCGGCCTGGGCAAGGCGCTGACCGACCGCCTGTTCGACGGTCTGATCGAGTTCGACACGATCACCCACAACCGGCTGCAGGTGCCGGTGGACAAGCCCTACCTGGCCTTCGAGATCTTCGCGCCGCTGCTGTTCACCGACACCGGCGAGATCGAGGTCGAGTTCAAGGGCGCCGGCTCCGATGCGAACTGGGCCTCGGCGACGCCCACGGTCAAGGTCGCGATCGACCGGATGGGGCTGCTGAAGACGCACACCTACTGGCTGAAGGTGCCCGACGACTGGAAGGGCCGCACCGGCACGCTGTCGCTGACCAAGTCCAGGGCGCTGAACCAGTTCTCGGGCTTCGTGCCGTGGACGATGGACGAGCATCGCTTCGACCCGGCCGAGAGCTTCAGCCAGCTGATGTTCCTCGACGACGTGCGTTTCACCGACAGCTACGTCAAGGTCGAGCTGAGCGCGACCGACGCGGTCGAGGCGACGACTGCGGTAACCGCGACGCTGACCCTGGTCGGGGTACAGGACCCGGGCAAGCCGACCGCGGTCGTGCTCGACTGGGGCGACTTCAGGAAGATCGACACGGCCACGATCGCAGCCGGCCAGACGACGCAGACCTTCACCTACACCTACCCGGACGACCACCCGAGCACGGGCACGCTGCAGGATCGGCTGCAGCTCGTCGCGACCTCGAACAACACGATCGCCGGTGGCAAGGCCGCGCTCACGGTCCACAACGCGGCGCCGGTGATCGGCACGCTGGCGCTGGACAAGATCGAGATCGACGAGGGCGACGAGGTCCGGCTGCAGGGCGACTTCAGCGACCCGAGCGCGCTCGACGAGTTCAGGGCGACGGTCCACTGGGGTGACGGCGAGACGACCATCCGCTCGATCCCCGCTGGTGCCGGGCCGCACGCGGTCGACGAGCGGCACACCTACCTCGACGATCATCCGCACACCGGCACCCCGCAGGACACGCTGACGGTGCGCCTGGTGGTGCAGGACGACGACCTGGGGCAGGTCGAGAAGACGGTGCCGCTGGTGGTGCGCAACGTCGCGCCGACGCTGACCGAGCTGCGGCTGGACCAGACCCGGATCAAGGAGGGCGAGACGGCCCGGCTGATCGGCAAGTTCACCGATCCGGGCAAGCGCGACACCTTCACGATCGACGTCGACTGGGGCGACGGCGTGGTCAGGACCTACGACCTGAGCGAGGTCGGCAGCTTCAGCAACGGCTCCGGTAGCTTCGCGATCGAGCGCAAGATCGAGGACGATCATCCCGAGACCGGCACCCCCAGCGACGAGCTGCAGATCCGCGTCACGCTGCGCGACGACGACACCGGCAGCGCCAGCGACACGCTGAGGCTGCGGGTGGACAACGCCGATCCGGAGCTCGGCGCGGTGACGCTGACGCCCAATCCGGCCAACGAGGGCGACGAGGTCACGCTGCACGGCGTGTTCACCGACAAGGGCTGGAAGGACACCTTCAAGCTCGAGGTCGACTGGGGCGACGGCTCGCCACCCGAGACCCATGAGCTGAGCGCGATCGGCGCGTTCACCGAGGGCAACGGCGAATTCACGCTGACCCACGTGTACGAGGACGACGAGCCCACCGGCGAGGACGACCGCTACACGGTCAGCTACAAGCTGATCGACGACGACACCGGCAGCGACGACGACCGCATCGACCTCGAGGTCGCCAACGTCGACCCGGTGTTCGAGGTCCTGGAGGTGGAGAGCCCGGTGGACGAGGGCAGCACGACGACGCTGCGCGTCAAGGTCAAGGATCCGGGCGTCAAAGACGAGATCAAGCTGGTGGTCGACTGGGGCGACGGCCAGCCCGGTTCGGTGATCAGCTACGCGTTCACCTTGTTCGACGGCGACGAGGTCGAGCTCAGCTACCTCTACGTCGACGACGATCCCACCGGCACCCCGTCGGACTCGTACACGATCAGCGCCACGCTGACCGACGACGACGGCGGCACCAGCACGCAAGCCGTCGACGTGACCGTCGACAACGTCACGCCGAGCGAAGTGGACCTCGGCGGCGACCGCATCGCCGGCCTCGGCGAGACGGTCACGGTCGCGGTGCTCGGGTTGACCGACCCCGGGGTCAACGACAGCTTCGACTACAGCTGGACGGTGACCGATCCCGACGGCGTGGCCGTCGCCACCGGCGTGAGCGCGCTGACGATGCCGGTCATGGTCGACAAGGTCGGCGTCTGGACGGTGAGCGCGGTCGTCACCGACGACGACACCGGTGCCAGCGACCCGAGCTCGATCGTGATCGTGGTGCCCGACGGGGCAGTCACGGTCGAGGCGCCGGCCGCGGTCGACGAGAACGCCGCGTTCACCGCCAACTTCACCGTCAACGTCGTGCCGCCGCCCGGCGCCGCGCACCAGCTGACGATCGACTGGGGCGACGGCAGCACCGAAGTCGTGGCGATGGTCGCCGGCCAGACCACGGTCGCCCGCAGCCACACCTACGCCGACGACGATCCGAGCGGCACGCCGGTCGACCCGACCGCGATCATCGCCACCTCGACCGCGGTCAACGGCGTGGGCGCCGGCGTGATCGCGGTGCGCAACCTCGGCCCGCAGCTGGTCAACCTGCAGCTGTCGAGCGCCGATATCGTGGAGGGTTTCGGCGTTCGCCTCACCGGCAGCGTCGTCGACGCCAGTCCCAACGACACGTTCACGCTGCAGATCAACTGGGGCGACGGCAAGTCCACCCAGCGCATCAACGTCGGTTCGGGCGGAACCTACCTGATCGACGAGACGTACTTCTACCTCGACGACGATCCGAGCGGCACGCCAAGCGATCCGTACGCGATCTTCGTCACCGTGCGCGACGACGACCAGGGTCGCGCAGAAGCGACGCTGCCGCTGACGGTGCGCAATGCGGCGCCGGTTATGACCGGGCTGAGCCTGGCCGCGTCGACGATCCAGGAAGGCCAGACCGCCCGGATCATCGGCAGCTTCGCCGACTCGGGCTTCGCCGACACCTTCCGGATCGACGTTGACTGGGGCGACGGGGTGTGGATCTCGACGCCGCTTGCCGCAGTCGGCCACTTCGCCGCCGGCGTGGGCCAGTTCACGCTGAGCAAGCTCTTCGCAGACGACGACCCGACCAAGTTCCCGGTCGACTTCGCGAACATCCGCGTGCGGGTCGTCGACGACGACGGCGGCAGCGTGCAGGGCAACCTCGCGCTGCGCGTCGAGAACGTCGCGCCGACGCTCACGCAGGTGAACCTGTCGTCGGCGACGCTGCGCGAAGGCGAGACCTTGACCGTCAGCGGCAGCTTCACCGACCCCGGCCTGGCCGACACCTTCTTCGTCGACGTCGACTGGGGCAACGGCGTGTTCGTGCCCTACGACCTGGGCGCGATCGGCTCGTTCGCTGCCGGCCGCGGCCAGTTCGCGGTGGCCAAGGTGATCGACGACGACCATCCGGCCACCGGCACGCCGGCCGACGCGCTGTCGATCCGGGTGCGCGTGCGCGACGACGACACCGGCGCCGCCACCGCCACGCGCACGCTGCAGGTGCTCGACCTGCCGCCGCGCATCGTCGACGCGCGGCTGTCCAGCGCGGCGATCGACGAAGGCGGCAGCGTCACGCTGAGCTTCGCCATCGACGACCCGAGCCCGCGCGACACCTTCACCGTGCGCGTCGACTGGGGCGACGGCAGCTTCGTGCAGGAGAGCTACGGCGCCGGCGCACGCAGCCTGAGCTACGTCCACCCGTACCGCGACGACGACCCGAGCGGCACCCCGTTCGATCTGGAGTCGGTGCTGATCACGGTGACCGACGACGACACGCTCGCGACCAGCCGCTCGCTGCCGCTGCGGGTGAACAACCTCGCGCCGGTGATCGACGCGCTGGCCGGCCGGCAGGCGATGATCGTCGGCACGCGCTCGACCTATCAGGTCGCCTTCCACGACGCCGGCGTCGACGACACCCACACGATCGCGTGGACCGTGGTCGATCCCGCCGGCGCGGCCCAGACCCCGCAGACGGGCAGCGCCGCGGCCTTCGTGTTCGAACCTGCACGCGCCGGCGAATGGACGCTGCGCGTGCGCGTGACCGACGACGACACCGGCTTCGCCGAGGCAGAGGTCAAGGTCCTGGTGGTCGACGACCCGGCGCCGCAGCCGCTGCCCGAGGGCTCGGTGGTGTCGATGACGATTTCGTTCGCCGGCGATCCGGCGGCGCAGCCTTACTTCTGGGTGGTCGACTGGGACGACGGCACGAGCCAGCGCATCGCCGCCACCCAGAACCTGATGACGCTGAGCCACCAGTACCGCGACGACCGGCCGCCGGGCGAGCTGGACCGCTACATCGCCGTCGCGCAGCTGGTGCTGGTCGTCAACGGGCAGGATCAGGCGCAGGGGCCGAGGCAGTCGGCGGTCTGGTTCATCGACAACGTCGCGCCCGAAGTGGCGGTGGTCGCCAACGCGCGCGGCGGCGGCTCGTTCGAGCTGGTCGGCAGCTTCGTCGACCCGGGCCTGGACGACACCCACCAGCTGCGCTGGACCTTCAGCGACGGCAGCGCGCCGGTGGCAGGCACGCTCAACGTGGTGCGCACTTTCGCCAGCGGCGTGATCGCGACGCTGACCGTCACCGACGACGACGGCGGCGTCGGCAGCCGCTCGGTGCTGGTGCCGACCAACGCCACCGGCGTGCCGGGTGCGGCGATCCCCGGCGCCAGCCGCCTGGTCGCGACCGACGGCCTGGCAGCCGCGCAGGCCGCAGCCGCGCAGCTGTGGCGCGCGCTCGGTGCCGACGCCGAGGTGCTCGACGCGGTACGGATCGAGCTGGCCGACCTCGACGGCGCGCTGGTCGCGCAGACGACGCCCGGCGCCGAAGCGATGGTGGTGCTCGACCCAGATGCGGCCGGCCTCGGCTGGTTCGTGGACCCGACTCCCGCGGACGCCGACGAGTTCGTCGCCGTCGGCGACGTGCTGGCGGCGCGCGTCGGCTACGCCGGCGGCATCGACCTGGTGACGGTGCTCGCGCACGAATTCGGACACCTGCTCGGCCTTGGCCATCCCGATGCAGCGGCACCGGCCACCAGCAGCGTGATGTCGCCGTACATGGTCGCCGGCGAGCGCCGGCTGCCGACTGCGGCCGATCTGGGCCGCCAGTCCAGCGGCGCCGCGGACACCGGGTTGTTCGGCTACGGCACCGGCATCGCCAACGGGCGCTTCGACGTCGCGGCCAGCGGCGACCCGCAGTTCGGCTGGACCGCGATCGGCGCGGCCGCGGTCGAAGGCGGCGCCGGCGTGCTGCGCGAGCACGCGGTGTTTCTGTCGGGCTTCACCCAGACCTTCCTGGTGCCGGCCAACGCGATCTCGCTCGACTTCACGCTGCGTGCGGTCGACCTGCAGCCCAACGCCTACGGCGCCGGCGACGCGTTCGAGGTCGCGCTGCTGGACGCGGCCAACGCGCCGACGATTGCCGGCGCCGCGCCGCTGGCCGGCACCGACGCGCTGCTGAACATCCAGAGCGGCGGCCAGACCTTCGCCGCCAACCGCGTGACGGTTTCGGGCCTGGCCGACCGCGCCGGCGGCCTGCTCGACCTGAGCGCGCCGATCACGGTGTCGATCGCGATGGCCGGAGTCGCCGCCGGCACCCAGGCGACGCTGAGCTTCGATCTGCTCGGCCTGGCCACGCGCGCGAGTCGGGTCGAGATCGACGACGTGCGCTTCGTGACCACGCTGGTCAACACCGCGCCGGTCGCGCAGGACGACTACGTTGCCGCGACCGAGGACGTGCCGATCGAGTTCGCGCCGCTGGCCAACGACTTCGACGCCGAAGGCGATCCGCTGGTGCTGGCGATCGTGCAGCCGCCGGCCAACGGCACGGTGCAGCTGCTGGCCGATGGCCGCGTGCGCTACACGCCGGCGGCCGACTACAGCGGCCCCGACCGCTTCAGCTACCGCGTCAGCGACGGCCAGCTCGTCAGCGGCGTTGCCACCGTGCTGATCGACGTGGCTGGGGTCAACGACGCTCCGCGGCTGGCGCCGCTGGCCGACCAGCGGATCGGCGAAGGCCAGCTGCTGACCGTGGCGGTGGTGGCCACCGATCCGGACCCGGGCGACGTGCTGCAGTACAGCCTGGACGCGGCGCCGGCGGGCGCGACGATCTCGGCGCAGGGCGTGATCCGCTGGACCTCGGGCAACGGCCCGGCGACCGAGCGCTTCGTCGTGCGCGTGACCGACGCGCTCGGCGCGAGCGTGGTCGGCGGCTTCGACCTGAACATCGACAACACCCCGCCGGTGCTGCGGGTGACCGGGCCGGGCGCAACCAGCGGCGGTCAGCCCTACACGGTGAGCTTCAGCTACGAGGATGCGGGCGGCGACACGCCGCTGGAGTGGATCATCGACTGGGGCGACGGCTCGACGCCGACCCGGCTGCCGGGTAGCGCGACCCAGGCCACCCACGACTACGGCGTGAACCTCGCGGCCGCGAACATCCGCGTGCGCGTGGTCGACGTCGACGGCACCTGGTCGGCGCCCGACTTCGGCATCCTGGTGCTGCCGGTGGAGCCGCCGCCCCCGCCGCCCCCGCCGCCCCCGCCGCCGCCCCCACCGCCGCCCGGGCCCGAGCCGTTGCCGTGGCCGCTGCCGGACGTGGGGCCGACGCCCTTCGAGCCGGCACCGCGGCCGGGGACGGTGTCACCGTCCGACTTCAGCGGCGACACCGGCTCCCGGCTGCCCGGCGCGGCGCCAGCCGGCGTGTTCGGCGACGGCCTCGCCTCCGGCGGCAGCAGCGCCGGCACGCAGTTCCTGCTGGGCGCTTCGACCCTGCTGCCGGGCGCCGGCTTCGGCTTCGAGCGCACCGCCGGCAGCGTCGACATGTCGGCCCACCCGTACAGCCGCACGCTGGTGTACGCGACGCCGCGGGTGACCCCGCCCGGCACCGCGCCGAACCCGATCAGCATGTTCGATCCGATCGAGCGGCCGCCGGCACCGGGCGAGGTGCGCGTGCTGCAGGTGCGCGGCGTCGCTGCCACCGGCGGCGCGCTGCGGGTGCGCTTCAACCAGCCGATCGATCTCGGCCGGCTCGCGCGCCAGGTCGACGCCGCCGGCGCGATGCGCTCGCCGCAGCTGATCGTGCTGCGCGGCGACCGGCTGGTCGAAGGGCGGATCGTGCCGGACCCCGACGGCGCCGGGCTGATGTTCATCGCCGACGCGGGCGAGCTGCCGCCGGGCGAGTACCGGATCGTGCTGCGTTCGCGCGAAGACGGCTTCGTCGACCGCAGCGGGCGGCTGCTCGACGGCGACTACGACGGCAAGGCCGGCGGCGACTACCTCGGGCACTTCGTGCTCGGCGAGCCGGCGGGGCTGCAGGCGCTGCAACCCGCAGCGCCGCCTGCCCGCGCCCGGACCGTGTCCAGCCATACGCCGCCGACCGACGCGACGAGCGGCCTGCAGCCCGACGGCGCCGATGCGCTGCAGTGGCTGCTGGGCGGCGCCGGTGGCGTGTCGATGGTGATGGCCAGCCTCGGGCCCTGGGGCCTGCGGCCGGCGCGCCGGCAGCAGCGGCGCAAGGCCCGCGCGGCGGCCGCACCGACGCTGCGCTTCGACCAGCGCGCGCCGGCGTCGGCGGCGCGGCTCGGCGAGGCGGCGCCGCGCTGGGTCGGCGGCTGGCTCACCGACGCGGGTGCGGCCGAGGCCAACGACTGGCGGATCAGGATCTGAGCCCGCTTGCAGGGCCGGGCACTCGCCCGGCTGGCGGCCCGCAGCGCGCGCCCAGCCGGCAGCCGTCCCCTCGGCTCTCGGGCATCGCCGGGCGCGCGCCGGCAGCCGTTGCGCGCGCGGGCGCAGCGCATCGGGCCGCTGCTGTTCGAGCCCTTCGCGGCGGCGACGCGCGGTGCCCGCGCAGCCACCGGCTCGTCGTTGCCGTGCAGACTGCACGCGCGGTGCCCGCGCAGCCCACCCGAATCGGGGGGCGGCGAGCGCCGCCCCGCGAAAGGGCTGCCAGATAATGACCGCGACCCGGCGCGGCGCGCTGATCTGCGTGCGACGCCTGCAGTTGCTTCCCTCATCTACCGGAGCCCCGCATGGACGACCCCACCCCGCCAACGGCGAAGGCCGAGCCGCCGACTGCGCCGAAGATCCGCTGGAACACCGAGCAGCTGAAGAGCTCCTACGTGAACTTCGCCAACGCGAACTCGACGCAGGAGGAAGTGGTGCTGAACTTCGGCATGAACACCACCTGGGACCGGATGGCGCCCGAGATCGAGATCGAGCTGACGCACCGGCTGGTGATGAGCCCGTTCGCGGCCAAGCGCCTGTCCGAGCTGATGAGCAAGCTGGTCACGCAGTACGAGGCCCGCTACGGCAGCCTGAAGTGAGGCGTTCCACCGCGCGTCGCAGGTGGCGCGGTGGCGCCACCGACGTGGAGCTGGTTACCCTACTTCCGGCAGTTGACCGCTTTGTGCCGCTGGCAAGACCGCATGAACAGTGGCTTTGGAGCCCACGACGACCCTCACCTCTTGGGTGAGAGCGCTACGCGCCCGATT
>CAZKCJ010000003.1:0-4367 GCA_964550885.1 uncultured Rubrivivax sp.
GGGGGGGGGGCGTTGGGGGGGGGGGGGGGGGGTGGCGGTGGGGCGGGCGGCTTTGGCCATGCGCGGTCTCCGGGCGGCGCCCGCAAGGGGGCGGCGGGCAAGGATAGCGGCGACGCGCCGGCCCGTCCGCGGCGCCGCCGGCCGGCAGTGCGTCGGCTCACGCCGGCCACGCCGGTGTTGCGGATCGTGGACTGCGAACGCGGGCAAGCATCGGGCGGCGGCGGCTGCGGGCGGAGCTTTATAGAATGGGCCATGCCGGATCTGCCGCGTTTGCCGAAGCTGCCCGCACCCGCCCGCCCGAACGGCGGCCAAGGGGCGGTGGTGGTTGAACGCAAGACGCAGCGGGTGCGGCCGCCGCGGATGTACCAGGTGGTGATGCTCAACGACGACTACACGCCGATGGAGTTCGTCGTGATGGTGTTGCAGCAGTACTTCCAGCGGGACCAGGAGACGGCGACGTTGATCATGTTGAAGATCCACCACGAGGGGCGGGCGGTGTGCGGTGTCTATCCGAAGGACATCGCCGCCACGAAGGTCGAACTGGTGGTGGCCGCCGCGCGTCGCGTCGGCCACCCGCTGCAATGCTTGATGGAGGCGGCATGATCGCGCAAGAACTCGAGGTCAGTCTGCACATGGCGTTCGTCGAGGCGCGCCAGCAGCGCCACGAATTCATCACGGTCGAGCACCTGCTGATGGCGCTGCTCGACAACCCGTCGGCGGCCGAGGTGCTGCGCGCCTGCGCGGCCAACATCGACGACCTGCGCAAGAGCCTGGCCACCTTCGTCAAGGAGAACACGCCGACGGTCTCCGGCACCGAAGAGGTCGACACTCAGCCCACGCTCGGCTTCCAGCGCGTGATCCAGCGCGCGATCATGCACGTGCAGAGCACCGGCAGCGGCAAGAAGGAGGTCACCGGCGCGAACGTGCTGGTGGCGATCTTCGGCGAGAAGGACTCGCACGCGGTGTACTACCTGCACCAGCAGGGCGTGACCCGGCTGGACGTGGTCAATTTCATCGCGCACGGCATCAAGAAGAGCGACCCGCCGGAGCCGGCCAAGCCCAGCGAGGGCGGCAGCGCCGAGACCGAGAAGGACGACGGCGGCGACACCAAGGGCTCGCCGCTGGACCAGTACACGCAGAACCTGAATCAGCTCGCGCGCGACGGCCGCATCGACCCGCTGATCGGCCGCGAGAGCGAGATCGAGCGCGTGATCCAGGTGCTGTGCCGGCGGCGCAAGAACAACCCGCTGCTGGTCGGCGAGGCCGGCGTCGGCAAGACGGCCATCGCCGAGGGGCTGGCCTGGCGCATCACGCAGGGCGACGTGCCCGAGGTGCTCGCCGACGCCACCGTCTACTCGCTCGACATGGGCGCGCTGCTGGCCGGCACCAAGTACCGCGGCGACTTCGAGCAGCGCCTGAAGACCGTGCTGAAGCAGCTGAAGGCGGCGCAGCACGCGATCCTGTTCATCGACGAGATCCACACGCTGATCGGCGCGGGGTCGGCCTCGGGCGGCACGCTCGACGCCTCGAACCTGCTCAAGCCGGCACTGTCCTCGGGCACGCTGAAGTGCATCGGTGCGACCACCTACAACGAGTACCGCGGCATCTTCGAAAAGGACCACGCGTTGTCGCGCCGCTTCCAGAAGATCGACGTCGTCGAGCCCACCGTCGAGCAGACGGTGCAGATCCTGCGCGGCCTGAAGTCGCGCTTCGAAGAGCACCACGGCATCAAGTATTCGGCTTCGGCGCTGTCGGCGGCGGCCGAACTGTCGGCCAAGTTCATCAACGATCGCCATCTGCCCGACAAGGCGATCGACGTGATCGACGAGGCCGGCGCCGCGCAGCGCATCCTGCCGAAGAGCCGCCAGAAGAAGATCGTCGGCAAGGGCGAGATCGAGGACATCGTCGCCAAGATCGCGCGCATCCCGCCCGCGTCGGTGTCCTCCGACGATCGCGGCCGCCTGCAGACGCTCGACCGCGACCTCAAGGCCACCGTGTTCGGCCAGGACCCGGCGATCGAGGCGCTGGCCGCGGCGATCAAGATGTCGCGCTCGGGGTTGGGCAAACCCGACAAGCCGATCGGCGCCTTCCTGTTCTCCGGGCCCACCGGAGTCGGCAAGACCGAGGTCGCGAAACAGCTCGCGTTCATCCTGGGCATCGAGCTGATCCGCTTCGACATGTCCGAGTACATGGAGCGCCACGCGGTGTCGCGGCTGATCGGCGCGCCTCCGGGCTACGTCGGCTTCGACCAGGGGGGGCTGCTCACCGAGGCGATCAGCAAGAAGCCGCACGCGGTGCTGCTGCTCGACGAGATCGAGAAGGCGCACCCGGACGTCTTCAACGTGCTGCTGCAGGTGATGGACCATGGGACCCTCACCGACAACAACGGGCGCAAGGCCGACTTCCGCAACGTGATCCTGATCATGACCACGAACGCGGGCGCCGAGACGATGAACAAGGCGACGATCGGCTTCACCGGCAAGCGCGAACAGGGCGACGAGATGGTCGACATCAAGCGGCTGTTCACGCCCGAGTTCCGCAACCGGCTGGACGCGATCGTGTCCTTCCGCGCGCTCGACGAGGAGATCATCCTGCGGGTGGTCGACAAGTTCTTGCTGCAGCTGGAGAGCCAGCTGGCCGAGAAGAAGGTCGAGGTCACCTTCACCGACAGCCTGCGCCGCCACCTCGCGCACAAGGGCTTCGACCCGCTGATGGGCGCGCGCCCGATGCAGCGGCTGATCCAGGACACGATCCGCCGCGCGCTGGCCGACGAGCTGCTGTTCGGCCGGCTGGCCGACGGCGGCCGGCTGACCGTCGACATCGACGACGCCGGCGAGGTCCAGCTCGACATCCAGCCGCCGCGCAAGAGCGACCGGCCGCGCACCGAGGCGACCCCTGCCTGAAGCGCGCGCGGGCCGGGCGCGCGCCGCGTCCGGATCAGGCGCGCGCGGCCGGGTCCTGGCGGTAGTAGCCGGCCAGCAGCGCGTAGCTGGCGGGCCGCTCGGCGCGCAGGTCCAGCGGCGCGACGAAGAAGGCCTCGGACGCGACCGCGAAGTACTCCTCCGGGGCCTCGGCCGCGTACGGGTCGAGCAGCGTGTCCGCGCCGGCGTCGACCAACGCGCAGAAGGCGGCGTACTCGCGCGCGAGCGTCGCGCGCCAGTGGCGGCGCGCGGCGGCGTCGGCCAGCGGCGGCACGCCGTCGGCGACACCGTCGCCCATGTCCAGCACGTGCGCGAACTCGTGGATCACGACGTTGTAGCCCCAGGCCGACGACTCGCCGGCCTGGCCGACGTCGTGCCACGACAGCATCACCGGCCCGCCGTCCATCGCTTCGCCGCTGAGCACGTCGTCGTACTCGTGCACGATGCCGTCGTCGTCGGTGACCTCGCGCCGCACCAGCACCTCGTCGGGCTGCACGACGATGCCGACGAAGCCGTCGTACGCGCGCAGGCCCAGCCGCAGCACCGGCAGGCAGGCCTGCGCGGCGATCGCCACCGCCATGTCGTCGGTGACGGTCAGCCCGTGCGCACCGCTGAACTCCTTGCGGTCCAGGAACAGGCTGCTCAGGCGGCGCAGCTCGTCCTGGTCGGCCGGCGTCAGGCGGGCAAGGAAGGGCAGGCGCGCCAGGGTCAGGCGCCACAGCACAGCCGGAATCGCCCGGCGCTGCAGCACCCGCTGCTCGCGCCGCTGGCGCAGACAGTCAAGCAGCCGGATCGGCATGGTCGCTCGCCGTCGCGGCGCGCGCTCAGGCCTCGGCCGGCGCGAGCCGCACGAAGCCGGTTGCCGACAGCCGCAGCACGCCGGCGCGGGCCGGGTCCTGGTCGAAGTCCCAGTCGCTGAGCACCCGCCGCTCGCGATCGGGCGCGAGCGCTTCGTCGCCGGGCCGGTGGGTGTGGCCGTGGACCAGCGTCGGCGCCGCGGCCTCGCGCAGGCAGGTCAGCGCCGCGTCGAAGTCGATGTCGCCCCAGCCCCCCGGCGGCGGCGCCGCCTGCCGACCGGCCTCGCTCGCGTGGCGCACGGTCGCACCCAGCGCGATCCGTTCGGGCAGCGGCCGCGCCAGGAACTGCGCCTGCGTCGCCGGGTCGCGCGCCCAGCGGCGAAACTGCTGGTAGGCCGCGTCGCCCAGGCACAGCGCGTCGCCGTGACTGAGCAGCACGCGCCGGCCGAACGCGAGCAGGCAGCTCGGGTCAGGCAGCGGCTGCAGCCCCTGCGCCTGCACGAAGGCCGGGCGCAGCAGGAAGTCGCGGTTGCCGACCATCAGGCCGACGAAGCGGCGCTGCGCGGCGGCGCGCAGCGCAGCGAACACCGCGCGTTCGAAAGGCAGCTCGATCGCGTCGTCGCCGGGCCAGAACTCGAACAGGTCGCCG
>CAZKCJ010000003.1:4377-8973 GCA_964550885.1 uncultured Rubrivivax sp.
CCGAGCACCAGCACCGCATCGGCGCGGGTGCCGCGCAGGTACGCGTCGAAGGCGGCGAAGGTGCGTGGCTGCGCGCTGCTCAGGTGCAGGTCGGAGACGAAGTCGATCGCCTGCCAGCCCGGGTCGCCAGCGAGTTCGGCGGCAGGCGGCAGCGCGGCGGCGCCCACGCGCTCAGTCGAGCACGCGCGCGCGCTCGATCTGCACTGCCTCCAGCGGCACGTCGCCGTGCCCGCCGCGGTTGCCGGTGGCCACCGCCTCGATCCGGTCGACCACGTCGGTGCCGGCCACGACGCGGCCGAAGACCGCGTAGCCGAAGCCCTGCGGCGTCTCCGACTTGAAGTCCAGGAACGCGTTGTCGACGGTGTTGATGAAGAACTGCGCGGTCGCGCTGTGCGGCGCCGAGGTGCGCGCCATCGCGACCGTGTAGCGCTGGTTGCGCAGGCCGTTGGCGGCCTCGTTGGGGATCGGCTCGCCGGTGGGCTTTTGCTGCATCTGCGCGTCGAAGCCGCCGCCCTGGATCATGAAGCCGCGGATCACGCGGTGGAAGATGGTGCCGTCGTAGTGCCCGGCGTTCACGTAGTCGACGAAGTTGCGCGCGCTGCGCGGCGCACGCTCGTCGTCGAGCTCGATGCGCAGCGTGCCCGCGCTGGTTTGCAGTTCGATCTGGGTTGCCATGCTTGCCTCACTTTTCCACACTGGCCTTGCGAATCGTCACCGCGCTCGCCGGCACATCGCGGTGCATGCCGCGCGCGGTGGTCGGCACCGCGGCGATCGCGTCGACCACGTCCATGCCGGCCACGACCTTGCCGAACACCGCGTAGCCCTGGCCGTCGCGCGCCTGCGCCTGGTTCAGGAAGTCGTTGTCCTTCAGGTTGATGAAGAACTGCGCGGTGGCCGAATCGGCCACGTTGGTGCGCGCCATCGCCACCGTGCCGCGGGCATTGACCAGGCCGTTGCGGCTCTCCAGCGCGATCGGCGCGCGCGTGGGCTTCTGCTGCAGCTGCGCGTCGAAGCCGCCACCCTGGATCATGAAGCCCGGGATCACGCGGTGGAACACGGTGCCGTCGTAGTGGCCGCTGCGCACGTACTCGAGGAAGTTGGCGACCGTCTTCGGCGCGCGCTGCGCGTCGAGCTCGATCACCACCTCGCCGAGGGTGGTGTCCAGCCGCACCTTCTGGGCGAGGGCAGGGGCCGCGGCGAGCAGGCCGCACACGAGGGCGGCGGCGCCGGCCCAGGGTGCAAGCCCACGGGCGAGTCGGCGGTGGCAGGTCAAGGGCATGAGGGCTCCGGGTCGGGGAGGCAGGCGTGCGGCAACCGCACGCCGAGCGCAATCGAATGCTGCAGTCTAGCCGGGCGCGCGCGGCGCGGCCGCCGGCTGGATCTCGCGCGCCAGGCGCAGCTTGCGCTGCAGCCCGGTCGTGTCGCCGCGCGCGCCCGAGGCGGCGCGCGCCCACGCGGCGATCGCCAGCGCGAGGTGAACATCGCCCAGGTTCTCGAGTGCGGCCCGGTGCTGCGGGTCGTCGCGCAGCGCCGCCTGCAGCGCCGCGAGCGCGTCCTGCAGCCGGCCGTCGGCGGCGTACAGCACCGCGAGGTTGTTGTACGGGTCTGGCAGCTCGGGGAAGTCCAGCGTCAGGTCGCGAAAGACCTGCTCGGCCTGCGCGTTGCGCTGCTGGTCGGCCAGGATCACGCCCTTGAGGAAGCGCATCCGCGCGTCGCGCGGCTGGGCCGCGATCGTGCGCTCGGCCAGCGCGAGCGCAGCCGCCGGATCGCCGGCGCGCAGCAGCTGCTGGGCGTCGTCGACCGCATCGGCCGCAGCCAGCGCCGCGCCGAGCAGCAGCGCGCAGCACACAACCAGGCGGGCGGGTCGCATCGTCGGGCAGGCCATCGGGGGGTCGGGCGGCGCTTCGATCGCGGCTGCGCACCGCTCGGGGCGGAAGGGGGCGCCGCTATACTCGATCCGATTCTAGACACGCGCCCTTCGGCCGATCCGAGGCGCGCCTGTGCTGCGGCGACGCGCCGCGCCGCGTCCGCCCCCAGGCCGATGACCCTGCACGTCCACAACACGCTGACCCGGCGGCTGGAGCCGCTCGTGCCGATCGAGCCCGGCCACGTGCGCATGTACGTGTGCGGCATCACCGTCTACGACCTGTGCCACCTGGGCCACGCACGGATGATGCTGGCCTTCGACGTGGTCTACCGCTGGCTGCTGGCGCTCGGCTGGCGCGTGAGCTACGCGCGCAACATCACCGACATCGACGACAAGATCATCCGCCGCGCGCTCGAGCGCGGGATCCCGATCCGCGCGCTGACCGACGAGATGATCGCGGCGATGCACCGCGACCTGGGCGCGCTGGGCATGCTGCGGCCGACCCACGAGCCACGCGCCACCGAGTACGTGCCGCAGATGCTGGCGCTGATCGACGCGCTCGAGGAGCGCGGCCTGGCCTATCGCGCCGACGACGGCGACGTCAACTACGCGGTGCGGCGCTTCCCCGCGTACGGTCGGCTGTCGGGCAAGACGCTGGACGAGCTGCGCGCCGGCGAGCGCGTCAGCGTCGCCGGCGGCAAGCACGACCCGCTGGACTTCGTGCTGTGGAAGGCGGCCAAGGCCGACGAGCCGGATGACGCGAAGTGGCCCAGCCGCTTCGGCCCGGGGCGCCCCGGCTGGCACATCGAGTGCTCGGCGATGAGCTGCGCACTGCTCGGCCAGCCCTTCGACATCCACGGCGGCGGCCAGGACCTGCAGTTCCCGCACCACGAGAACGAGATCGCGCAGAGCGAGGGCGCGAGCGGCCGGCCCTTCGTCAACGTGTGGCTGCACAACGGCTTCCTGAACGTCGCCGACGAGAAGATGTCGAAGTCGGTCGGCAACTTCTTCACCATCAGCGACGTGCTGCAGCGCTGCGACGGCGAGTCGATCCGCCTGTTCATGCTGCGCACCCACTACCGCAGCCCGTTCAACTTCAGCGCGGCGCTGCTCGACGAGGCGCGCCAGGCCCTGAAGCGGCTGTACGGCACGCTCGAGGCGGTGCCGCCGGCGGCGGTCGAGATCGACTGGAGCGGCACGGCCGCGGCGCGCTTTCGCGCGGCGATGAACGACGACTTCAACACCCCGGCGGCGCTGGCGGTGCTGTTCGAGCTCGCCAGCGAATGCAACCGCAGCCGCGACGCCACCACCGCCGGCCTGCTGAAGGCGCTGGGCAGCGTGCTCGGGTTGCTGCAGCAGGCGCCGCGCAGCTGGCTGCAGGGCCATCCGGCGGCGGACGCGCTCGACGAAGCCGCGATCCAGCGGCTGATCGACGCGCGCGCAGCGGCCAAGCGCGCGCGCGACTTTGCCGCCGCCGACCGCATCCGCGCCGAGCTCGCCGCGCAGGGCGTGGTCCTGCAGGACGGCGCCGGCGGCACCACCTGGGTGCGGGCCTGAGGCCCGCTCGCGCTGCGATGGCCAAGCCAGCTGCCGCCGGCGTCACGCCCGAGTACTGGGACGAGGCCTGCCGCCATCTGGCGCGGCGCGACCGGGTGATGCGCAAGCTCATCCCGCGCTTCGGCAACGCGCGCCTGGCCAGCCGCGGCGACGCGTTCACCACGCTCGCGCGCTCGATCGTCGGCCAGCAGATCTCGGTCAAGGCAGCGCAGGCGGTGTGGGACCGGCTGGTCGCGCTGCTCGACGCGTCGCCGGCGCGGGTGTCGGCGGCGGTGCTGCAGCAGCAGGACCGGGCCGCGCTGCGCGCGGCCGGGCTGTCGCAGCGCAAGGCCGAGTACCTACTGGACCTGGCGGCGCACTTCGAATCCGGCGCGGTGCATCCGCGGCGCTGGCAGCAGATGAGCGACGATGCGATCATCGAGGAGCTGGTCGCGATCCGCGGCATCGGCCGCTGGACCGCCGAGATGTTCCTGATCTTCCACCTGATGCGCCCGGACGTGCTGCCGCTGGACGACCTCGGCCTGATCAAGGGCGTGAGCGACGGCTACTTCAGCGGCGAGCCGGTGTCGCGCGCCGACCTGCGCGAGCTGGGCGAGGGCTGGGCGCCGTACCGCTCGGTGGGCACCTGGTACATCTGGCGGAGCCTCGATCCGCTGCCGGTAGACTACTGACCGCCGCGCGCTGCGGCGCACCGATCGCCAGATGAGCAAGCGCCACTTCCTCGACTTCGAGCAGCCGATCGCCGACCTCGACTCCAAGATCGAGGAGTTGCGCTACGTGCAGAACGAGTCGGCGGTGGACATCTCCGAGGAGATCGACCGGCTCACGCACAAGAGCCTGCAGCTGACCAAGGAGATCTACGCGAACCTCAGCCCCTGGCAGGTCACGCAGATCGCGCGCCACCCGCAGCGGCCGTACACGCTGGACTACGTCGCCGAGATCTTCACCGACTTCGAGGAGCTGCACGGCGACCGCGCCTACGCCGACGACCTGTCGATCGTCGGCGGGCTGGCGCGCTTCAACGGCCAGGCCTGCATGGTGCTTGGCCACCAGAAGGGCCGCGACACCAAGGAGCGCACCGCGCGCAACTTCGGCATGGCGCGCCCCGAGGGCTACCGCAAGGCGCTGCGGCTGATGAAGCTGGCCGAGAAATTCGGCCTGCCGGTCTTCAC
>CAZKCJ010000003.1:8983-17329 GCA_964550885.1 uncultured Rubrivivax sp.
CGCTGTTCACCTTCGTCGACACCCCCGGCGCCTACCCGGGCATCGGCGCCGAGGAGCGCGGCCAGTCCGAGGCGATCGGCCGCAACATCTTCGAGATGGCGCAGCTGCAGGTGCCGATCATCACGACGATCATCGGCGAGGGCGGCTCCGGCGGCGCGCTGGCAATCAGCGTCGCCGACCAGGTGCTGATGCTGCAGTACGCGGTGTACTCGGTGATCTCGCCAGAGGGCTGCGCGTCGATCCTGTGGAAGACCTCGGAGCGTGCCGCCGACGCGGCGGTCGCGCTGGGCATCACCGCGCACCGGCTGAAGGCGCTGGGCGTGATCGACAAGATCGTCAGCGAGCCGGTCGGCGGCGCGCAGCGCGATCCGCGCCAGATGGTGACTGCGCTCAAGCGCGCGCTCAACGACGCGCTGCGCCTGGTCAGCGACCTCGGCACCGCGGCGCTGCTGGCGCGGCGCTACGAGCGGCTGCAGGCCTACGGCCGCTTCAACGACACCAAGAGCGGCTGAGCCGCTCGCGCCGCGCGCCGGCGGCGACCGGGCGCAGCGACCGCGCCGCTGCGTCGCGGTGGCGGTCAGCGGCGGCCCCGACTCGACTGCGCTGTGGCACTTGTGCGCACGCCTGGCGCGCGCGGATGGCGGGCTCGAGGTGGTCGCGCTGCACGTGCACCACGGGTTGCAGCCGCAGGCCCAGGCCTGGGTCGAGCACCTGCGGCGCCAGGCGCAGCGCTGGCGCGCCGGCGGGCTGCCGGTCAGCCTGTGCTGGCAGCAGTTGGACGGCAGCCCAGCGCGTGGCGACAGCGTCGAGGCCTGGGCCCGGCGCGGGCGCTACGCGGCGCTGGCGGCGATGGCGCGCAACGCTGGTGCCGGGCTGATCCTGCTCGCGCACCACCGCCGCGATCAGGCCGAAACCGTGCTGCTGCAGGCGCTGCGCGGCGGCGGGCCGGCGGGGCTGGCGGCGATGCCGCGCAGCATCGAGCGCGACGGTCTGATCTGGGCGCGGCCCTGGCTCGACCAGCCGCGCGAGGCGATCACCGCGTATCTGCGCCGGCATCGGCTGCGCGCGGTCGACGATCCGAGCAACGCCGATTCGCGCTGGGCACGCGGCGCGCTGCGGCTGCGGGTCTGGCCGGCGCTGACCGCTGCGTTCGCCGACGCCGAGCAAGCGCTGGCGCGCACCGCCGCGCGCGCGCAGGAGGCGGCCGCCTGCCTGAGCGAGTTGGCGGCAGCCGACCTCGCGCACTGCGGCGGCCGCGGTGCGGCCCTGGACCTGAGCGCGTGGGCCGCGCTGTCGGCGGCACGACGCGGCAACTGCCTGCGTCACTGGCTGCTGGCCACCATCGGCGACGCGCCCGACCAGCTGGTGCGCCGGCTGCTCGACGAACTGCCGGGGCACGCCGTCGGTCGCTGGCCGGCGCCCGGCGGCGAGTTGCGGCGATACCGCGGCAAGCTGGCGTACGTCGGTGCGCACCAGCCGGCGGCAGCGCTGCAGCCGAGACCGATCGCCGCGCAGCCGCTCGACCTGAGCCGCTGCGGCCGTCATCGGCTGCCGGGGTGGCAGGGCAGCTTCGTCGTCACCCGGGTGCAGCGCGGCGGGCTGCCGCTGGCGGCGCTGCGCAGCTGCGAGGCGCGCCCGCGCGCCGGCGGCGAGCAGTTCCAGCGCGCGGCGCAGACCCCGCCGCGCAGCCTGAAGAAGCAGTTCCAGGCGGCGGCGGTACCGGCCTGGGCACGCGACGGCCCACTGCTGTTCGACCGCGACGGGCTGCTGTTCGTGCCGGGTCTGGGGATCGACGCGCGGCGCATCGCTGCGGCCGGCGAGCTGCGCAACCTGCGCTGGGTAGCCGACAGTGCACCCGACCGCGAGCGCGCCGAAGCGCGAGCGCCGGGCCTGGATCGCGGGCAAGGCAGGCAGCAGGCCGCGGCGCAGGATCGAAGGTTGGCGCCGGCACGCCACCCCGTGCCGGCCGATCGCCAGGCTTTGCTGGCGGACCGCACACGCGCTGCGCCGCCGGCTCCGCGTCGAGTCGTCGAGCGCGCGCCCGCGGCCGCGCGCCCTGGGCAAACCCTGAAGAGGGCGTCGGCGCGTCGCTAGAATCGCCGCCTTCCTGCGCGCCGCCACGCGCGCAGCCCACCACCGGCCACACCATGGGATTGATCGTTCACAAGTACGGCGGCACGTCGATGGGCTCGACCGAGCGCATCCGCAACGTCGCCAAGCGCGTCGCCAAGTGGACGCGAGCCGGTCACCGGATGGTGGTGGTGCCGTCGGCGATGAGCGGCGAGACCAACCGCCTGCTGGCGCTGGCCAAGGAGCTGGCGCCGTCGCGCACCACCAGCGCGTCGCAGCGCGAGCTGGACCAGATCGCCGCCACCGGCGAGCAGGTGTCGGTGGGCCTGCTCGCGCTTGCGCTGCAGGCCGAAGGGGTCGATGCGGTCAGCTACACCGGCTGGCAGGTGCCGGTGCTGACCGACTCGCAGCACACCAAGGCGCGGATCCAGTCGATCGACGGCACGCGCGTCGCCGCCGACCTGGCCGCCGGTCGGGTGGTGATCATCACCGGCTTCCAGGGCATCGACGGGCAGGGCAACGTGACCACGCTCGGCCGCGGCGGCAGCGACACCTCGGCGGTGGCAGTCGCCGCGGCGCTGAAGGCCGACGAGTGCCTGATCTACACCGACGTCGACGGCGTCTACACCACCGACCCGCGGATCGTGCCCGAGGCCCGCCGGCTGCGCAGCGTCAGCTTCGAGGAGATGCTGGAGATGGCCAGTCTGGGCTCCAAGGTGCTGCAGATCCGCTCGGTGGAGTTCGCCGGCAAGTACCACGTGCCCACCCGCGTGCTGTCGAGCTTCACCGACTGGCACATCCCGATCGAACAGGAAGCCCGCTCGGGCACGCTGATCACCCTCGAGGAAGACGAAGAGATGGAAAAGGCCGTCGTCTCCGGCATCGCGTTCACCCGCGACGAAGCCAAGATCACCGTGGTCGGCGTGCCCGACCGGCCGGGGATCGCGTCGCTGATCCTGGGCGCGGTGGCCGATGCGAACATCGACGTCGACGTGATCGTGCAGAACGTGTCGCACGGCGGGCGCACCGACTTCTCGTTCACCGTGAACCGCAACGACTACGCGCGCGCGCTCGAGCTGCTGCGCGCCGGCGTGCTGGGCTCGGCCGACGCGACCGAGGTGATCGGCGACCCGAAGATCTGCAAGGTGTCGATCGTCGGCATCGGCATGCGCAGCCACGTCGGCATCGCGGCCAAGATGTTCCGCACGCTGGCCGAGGAGGGGATCAACATCCAGATGGTCACCACCAGCGAGATCAAGACCAGCGTGGTGATCGACGAGAAGTACATGGAGCTGGCGGTGCGCGCGCTGCACCGCGCCTTCGAGCTGGAGCAGGACCCCGCCTGAAGCGCCGCGCGCCGGCCGTCGCCGCCGCGACCCGCGGCTAGAATCCGCACCGCCATCCCCCCGGAGTCGTGACCGAGAGGCCGAAGGTGCTCCCCTGCTAAGGGAGTATGCGGGCAAAACCTGCATCGAGGGTTCGAATCCCTCCGACTCCGCCAGACCGCCGGCGCCGTCTGCGCCACCTGGCGACCCCGTAAGCACAGCGTCGGCCCGCGTCCGCGATAATTGCCGGCGTCGCGCGGCATGGGGCCGCGCTCTGGGAGCACAGGATGGCCAATCGTGATGTGGTGGTGCTGGGCGCGGCGCGCTCGGCAATCGGGACTTTCGGTGGTTCGCTGGCGGACACCGAGCCGGCCGAACTCGCCGGCATGGTGATGAAGGCGGCGGTGCAGCGCTCGGGTGTGGACCCGAAGGTCATCAACTACGTGACCGTCGGCAACTGCATTCCCACCGAGAGCCGCTATCCGTATGTCGCCCGGGTCGCGTCGATCCAGGCCGGGCTGCCGATGGACTCGGTGGCGATGGCGGTAAACCGGCTGTGCTCGTCGGGCCTGCAGGGCGTGGTCACGACCGCGCAGAACATCCTGCTCGAGGATTGCGACTACGGCATCGGCGGCGGGGTCGAGGTGATGAGCCGCGGCGCCTACCTGAGCACGCAGCTGCGCAACGGCGCGCGCATGGGCGACGCGAAGATGATCGACGCGATGGTCGCCGCGCTGACCGACCCCTTCGGCGTCGGCCACATGGGCATCACCGCCGAGAACCTCGTCGCCAAGTGGGGCATCACGCGCGAGGAGCAGGACGCGCTGGCGGTCGAGTCGCACCGGCGCGCTGCCGCGGCGATCGCCGACGGGCGCTTCAAGAGCCAGATCGTGCCGATCGTCAAGCAGACCCGCAAGGGCGAGGTGACCTTCGACACCGACGAGCACGTGAAGCCCAACACCACGATGGAGACGCTGGCGAAGATGAAGCCGGCCTTCAAGAAGGACGGCTCGGTCACCGCGGGCAACGCGTCGGGGATCAACGACGGCGCCGCCTTCCTGGTCCTGGGCGACGCCGCGAAGGCGGCCGCCGACGGTCACAAGGCGATCGCGCGGCTCGTCTCCTATGCGGTTGCCGGCGTGCCCAACGAGGTGATGGGCGAAGGCCCGATCCCGGCGACCAAGCTGGCGCTGAAGAAGGGCGGCCTGAAGCTCGACCAGATGGACGTGATCGAGAGCAACGAGGCCTTCGCCGCGCAGGCGATCGCGGTTGCGCGCGGACTCGAGCTCGACATGAAGAAGACCAACCCGAACGGCGGCGCGATCGCGCTCGGCCACCCGATCGGCTGCTCCGGCGCGTTCCTCGCGGTCAAGGCGATCTACGAGCTGCAGCGCACCGGCGGCCGCTACGCGCTGGTGACGATGTGCATCGGCGGCGGCCAGGGGATCGCGGCGGTCTTCGAGCGCGTCTGACCTAGGCTTGGGCGGCGCGTGCCGGCGTGACCGGCAGGCGTCGAGCCACCGCACTCGACCCACAGCGGTCGAACCGATCCCGCGGACGTGCGCCCCAGTCGGGGCCGCGCCGCGGGATCTTCTGTTTGGCGCACTGGTCGGGGCGCGCCGCTGAGCAGCTGTCGCCTCCGACTTAGTTTACATAATATACATCGTCGCGCATTGACCGGGCCGTGGCTGGCGCTGCCTGAAGCCCGGCGCGCGGCTCAGCACGGCGTTCCGGGCAGATCGCGGAAGCGGTCGTCGTCCGCTGCGACGCTGCCCGGCTCGGCCGCCACGGCAGCTTCGACCGGCGGCAGCAGCGGCTTGTCCAGCGGCCGGCAGATGCGGCTGTGCAGGCGGTCGAGCCGCTCGGAGTTCTCGATCGCGCGGAACACCGCCTGCGGGTCCAGCAGCAGCGCGAACGGGTTGGCCTTCAGGGTCTGCGTCGAGGTCACGGTGGTCTCCTTCGGTGGCGGTGTCGGGATCGGTCCACTCTAGACACGTCCTCCTGGATCGCGAAGTCGGCGTCCTGCGGTCCTGCTTGTCGGAAGAATGCGGACAGGACGACGGCAGGCGCCGACGGTAGCGCGCTTACCTCAGGATCGGAAGCAGATACTCCCGCTCGGCGATGCCGGCCAGGTCGAAAGCCGTGCGATTCAGCTTGTCCCGCAGCTTTTTGTCGGCCCCGCGTGCGACCAGCAGCTCGACCGTCGGCTCCGGGCCGTAGCGCGCGGCCATCATCACCGCGGTGGAGCCGTTCGGCGAGACCGCATCGATCGCCGCGCCCTGGTCCAGCAGGTAGGCCACGACCGGAGTGGATGGGCCGCTGGCCGCGTAGTGCAGCGGCGTCCAGCCGCTGCGCTGGATCCTGGCCCCCAGCGCCACCAGCCGCCGCACCGCGTCGAGCTGGCCGCGCAGTGCCGCCATCATCAGCGCCGTTTCGCCGGCGGCGTTGGCCAGATCGGGCTTCAGTTCAGGGCTCGCCAGCAGCACCGCGGTGACCTTCGGCGACTCGTCACGCAGCGCCAGGTACAGCGGCGTCTGGCCGGACTCGCTCAGGGTATTGGGGTCGAAGCCGGCAGCCAGCAGCGCCTGCACCTCGTCGGCCAGATCCAGGTTGATGGCCCGGAAGAAGTCGACGTACGAGTCGGCTCGTGCACCAGAAAACGCAGTCAACAAAGCCAGATACACGATGAACTTCAGGTACTTTCTCAAGTTTGGATCTCCTCGTTCGGGGTGCCGCCGGTGACCCGGACCCGGGTGAACAGCCGGTCGAAGTTGCGGCTGGTCGCCTGCGCGACCTCTTCCAGGCTGCAGCCCTTGACCTGCGCCAGTTGCTCGGCGACCAGCCGCACGTAGGCAGGCTGGTTGAGTTTGCCCCGGTGCGGCACCGGCGCCAGGTACGGGCTGTCGGTCTCGACCAGGCAACGCTCCAGCGGCACCCGCCGGGCGACGTCGCGCAAGGCCTGCGCGTTGCGAAAGCTCAGGATGCCCGAGAACGAGATGTACAGGCCCAGGTCCAGTGCGGCGTCGGCGACCGCCTGGGTCTCGGTGAAGCAGTGCAGCACCCCGCTGACCCTGCCGCCGCCCTCTTCGCGCAGCAGCCGGATGGTGTCGTCGCCGGCGCTGCGGGTGTGCACCACCAGCGGCAGGCCGCTTGCGCGCGCCGCGTGGATGTGCACGCGGAAGCGCTCGCGCTGCCACTGCATCTGCTCGAGGCTGCGGCCGGCGAGTCGGTAGTAGTCGAGCCCGGTCTCGCCGATCGCGACCACCCGCGGCCGTGCCGCGAGCCGGACGAGCCCGGCGACGTCGGGCTCGGTCGCATCCTGCTCGTCAGGATGCACGCCCACCGTCGCCCAGAACTCCGGGTGCTCGAGCGCGAGCCGGTGCACCGCGTCGAACTCCTGCAGCGAGGTGCAGATGCACAGCGCCCGGTCGACGCCGGCCGCCTGCATCGCCGCGCGCACCGGCGCGATCTGCTCGCGCAGCGGCGGCAGGCTCAGGTGGCAGTGGGAGTCGACGAGCATCGATCGGGGCGCCGCCAGCCGCGGCCTGCGGCCCGCACGTGCGGGGGTCGAAGCCTACAGCGTCTGCGTCGGCTTCGACGACTGCAGCGCGGTGCCCAGCAGCTCCTCGATCTTGAGCTTGAGCGCGCGCGTCTTGTCGTCGGCCGGGAAGCGCACGCCGACCCCCTGGGTGCGCCCGCCAGACGCGTTGCTGGGCGTCAGCCACGCGACCTTGCCGGCCACCGGATAGCGCTGCGGATCGTCCGGCAGCGACAGCAGCAGGTAGATGTCGTCGCCGAGCCGGTAGTCGCGCGCGGTCGGCACGAACAGACCGCCGTCGGTCAGCAGCGGCATGTAGGCCGCGTACAGCGCGCCCTTCTCGCGGAAGACCAACTGGATCACGCTGGGCCGCGAGCCGGTCGCAGCCGCAGGCGCCGCGCCCGGCGCGAGCGAGCGCTGGGGCGCGCGGTCGTTCATCGCCCCAGTGTAGCGGCTGCCCCGGCGGTCGCGCGCGGCTCGATCGCCGGATCCTGCCAACTGCTGCAGCCTTCGGCCACCAAGGCCTCGACCAGCAGGGCTTCGTTGCGCGGGTGATCGGCGTGGCGGGCTGCCTCGGCCAGGCTCTGCCCCCAGGCGGCCAGGCGTCCGGCAACGGCGCCGGCAGGCAGCGTGTCGGCTGCAAAGAAGCGCGGTGCACCGCCGGCGCTCGCCACCAGCGCGTCGTGGCAAAGCTTCTGCAGCGCGTCGATCACCCGCGCCAGCGGCCAGCCGGCCAGCGTGGCCGCCCGCCCGGCAGCCACCGCCGCGGGCAGCGCCCGCCAGCTCGCGCCATCGACGCCGGCCGCGGCCAGCGCCAGCGCCGCCAGCGGCTGCCCGCCGGCCGCCGCCAGCAGCACCTCGGCGTCGCGCAGCCCGCGCTGCTGCAGCCAGCCGACTGCCGCGTCGGTCGGCGGCAGCGCCAGCCGCAGCAGCTGGCAGCGGCTGCGCACCGTCGGCAGCAGGCGGGTCGCGTCGTCGGTGCCCAGCAGCCAGCGCACCTGGCCCGGCGGCTCCTCCAGGCGCTTGAGCAGTGCGCTGGCCGCGTGCGCGTTCAGCGCGTCCGCCGGGTACAGCAGCAGCACCTTGGCGCGTCCGCGCGTGGCCGTCTGCACCGCCCAGTCGACGGCTGCGCGCACCTCGTCGATGCGCACCTGGCGGCTCGGCTTGCGCTTGCCGTCGCGCGCCGGCTCGGCCCCCTCCTCCGCCGGCGTGAAGCCGGCCTCGGCGCGCAGCGTCTCGGGCAGCAGCAGCCGCAGGTCCGGGTGGCTGCGGTTGTCGAACAGGTGGCACGACGGGCAGGCGCCACAGGGTCGCTGCTCGCCGGGCGCTTCGCACAGCCAGCCACGCGCCAGCGCCCACATGAACGGCAGCACGCCGGTGGTGACGACGCTCCAGCGCCCGAGCGAGTTCTGG
>CAZKCJ010000003.1:17339-20023 GCA_964550885.1 uncultured Rubrivivax sp.
CGCCGGTGCCCGCCGCCGCCTGCACCAGCAGCGCATGGCCGTGGTAGCGCTGCAGCGCCTGCGCAAGCGGCGCCTGCAGCCAGGGCATGTCCGCGGCCGGCGCCGTCCACAGCACCGCCGCCGGATCCCCGGCGCGCAGCGCTGCGCTGCCCCGGGTGGCCACTAGGCTGCGAGTCGGCGCGTCGCCACCGCGACGACCGCCGCCCAGACCGCGTCGCGATCGGCGCTCGCGTCGATCCGCTCGAAGCGCTGTGGCGCCTCGGCCGCCCGCCGCGCGTAGCCGGCCCGCACCCGCTCGAAGAAGCCCGCGTCCTCGCGCTCGAAGCGATCGGCGGCGCCATCGCCCGCCCGGCGCGCGGCGGCCTGCGCCGGCGGCAGGTCGAACCACAGCGTCAGGTCGGGCTGCCGCTGCGGCTGCACCCAGGCCTCGAGCGTGGCCAGCAGCTGCTGGTCGACGCCGCGGCCGGCGCCCTGGTAGGCGAAGCTCGCGTCGGTGAAGCGGTCGCACAGCACGATCGCGCCGCGCGCGAGCGCCGGCTCGATCGTGCAGCGCAGGTGGTCGCGGCGCGCGGCGAACATCAGCAGCACTTCG
Source organism: uncultured Rubrivivax sp. (assembly GCA_964550885.1). Taxonomy (GTDB): domain Bacteria; phylum Pseudomonadota; class Gammaproteobacteria; order Burkholderiales; family Burkholderiaceae_C; genus Rubrivivax. Next base: position 17,932 of record CAZKCJ010000003.1, read on the forward strand.
GTCAGCGCGTCCATCGACTGCTGGAGCAGCAGCGTGCGCAACTGCTCGGCGAGCTCGCTGCCGCCCGGCTCGCGGGTCAGCACCACCTGCTCGCCGCGATCGCGCAGCCAGGCGGCGAGCGCGGCGATGTGGGTCGACTTGCCGGCGCCGTCGATGCCCTCGAAGGTGACGAAACGCCCGCTCACTTGCGCCGCCCGCGCTGGTACTGGTTCACCGCGCGATTATGGTCATCGAGCTTGTCGTGAAAGACGCTGCTGCCGTCGCCGCGGGAAACGAAATACAGCGCGCTGCTGGCTGCGGGCTGGGCCGCGGCGAGCAGCGCCGCCTGGCCCGGCATCGCGATCGGCGTCGGCGGCAGCCCGGCGCGGGTGTAGGTGTTGTACGGCCCGTCGGCCTGCAGGTCGCGCTTGCGCAGGTTGCCGTCGAAGCCCGCGCCCAGGCCGTAGATCACCGTCGGGTCGGCCTGCAGCGGCATGCCCACGCGCAGGCGGTTGGTGAACACCGCCGCGACCATGCGCGGGTCGTCCTTCGGCCCGGTCTCCTTCTCGACGATCGACGCCAGGATCAGCAGCTGCGTGGGGCTGCGCAGCGGCGAGTCGGCGGCGCGCTGCGCCCAGGCCGCGTCCAGCCGCTGCTGCATCGCGCGGTAGGCGCGCGCGAGCACGGTCAGGTCGCTGACGCCGCGGCCGTACGCGTAGGTGTCGGGGAAGAAGCGGCCTTCGGCCGAGTTGCCGCCGGCACCGATCGCGCTGAGCAGCTGCGCATCGTCCAGCCCCGCGCTGGCGTGCTTCAGGTAGGGCGCGGCGGCCAGCGCTGCGCGCACCTGGCGCATCGTCCAGCCCTCGACCAGCAGCAGCTTCTCCAGCAGCTCGTCGCCCTGCACCAGCATTCGCAGCAGCTGGCGCGGCGTGGTCCCGGCCTCGATCCGGTAGCTGCCGGCGCGAATCCGCGGCGCCTGCCCCGACCAGCGGAACCACTGGTACAGGAACTCCGGGTGGGTCTGCACGCCCGCGCGCACCCAGCTGCGGGCGACGCTGCGCGGGCTGTCGCCAGGCTCGATCGAGACCTCGACCGCCGCCGCCGCCAGCCGCAGCGGCCGATCGAGCCATAGGTACACCGCGGCCGCGGCGCCCAACGCCAGCACCGCCGGCAGAAGCAGCACCAGCCACAGCCGGCGTAGCCCCAGCACAGGCGAAGACATGGGCGCTGATCATAATGGCCGCATGACGGGTGATCCCGAGGCGGTCCTGGCAAGCGGCGGCAGCTGCGCGCTGGCCGACTGCTGGGGCCTGATCGAAGCCGAGGGCGCCGACGCCGCGAGCTTCCTGCAGAGCCAGCTGACGCAGGAGGTCGCGTCGCTCGACGCAGCCCAGGCCCGGCTCGCCGGCTACTGCTCGCCCAAGGGCAGGCTGCTGGCGACCTTCGTGGTCTGGCGGCCGGCCGCCGACGCGTTCCGGCTGGCCTGCAGCGCCGACCTGCTGGCGCCGACGCTGAAGCGGCTGTCGATGTACGTGCTGCGCGCGAAGTGCCGGCTGGTCGACGCCAGCGCGCAAGTGACGCTGCACGGCCTGGCGGGCACGAGCGCCCGGCGTTGGGTGTGCGAGGCGGCGGGCGAAGCGCCGGCAGTCTGGCAACGGGTCCAGGCTGCGGCCGGCGCGGTGATCCGGCTGCCCGACGCCAGCACGGGCATCGACCGCTACCTGTGGGCCGGCCCGGCAGGCCAGGCGCCGCCGCTGCCGGCGCTGGATCCACAGGCCTGGGCCTGGCTGGAAGTGCGCTCGGGCGTCGCCCGCATCGTCCAGGCGACGGCCGACGCCTTCGTGCCGCAGATGGTCAACCTCGAGCTGACCGGCGGCGTCGACTTCCGCAAGGGCTGCTACCCGGGCCAGGAGGTGGTCGCGCGCTCGCAGTACCGCGGCACGCTCAAGCGCCGGCTGCAGGCCTTCGACGCCGCGGCGCCGCTGGCCGCCGGCGACGAGCTGTTCCACAGCGCCGATCCCGGCCAGCCCGCGGGCCAGGTGGTGCTCGCCGCGTCCTGGGGCGGCCGCCACGCGGTGCTGGCGTCGGTGAAGACCGCAGCGCTCGAAGGCGG
>CAZKCJ010000003.1:20033-28769 GCA_964550885.1 uncultured Rubrivivax sp.
CCGGCGCCGCGCGCACGCCGCTGAGCCTCGCCGCCCTGCCCTACCCGGTCCCGCCGGCCGGCTGAAGCGACGGCGCTCTGCCCGCGCCCGCGCGCGGTGCGCAGCCTGTGGGAGTCAGCTCGCCCAAGCGCGGCGCAGCGCATCGGCTGCAGCCTGCTGGGCAGCGTCGGCCTCGGGCAGCTCGCGACCCATCTTGATGAAGTCGTGGGTCACGCCACGGTACAGCTCGAGCTCGACTGCAACCCCGGCGGCGCGCAGGCGGTCGGCGTAGGCCAGCCCCTCGTCGACCATCGGGTCGGACTCGGCGAGCAGCACGCAGGCCGGCGCGACCCCGTCGACGTCGGGCGCGTGCAGCGGCGCGAAGCGCCAGTCGTCGCGTTGATCGGCGTCGATCACCTGCTCGAAGAACCACTCGATCGTCGCCGCGTCGAGCAGAGGGCTGTCCGCATAGCGGCGGTGCGACTCGGTCTCGCGACGCCCGACGGTGCCCGGCGTGATCAGCAACTGCAGCCGCAGCGGCAGCGCGTGGTCGCGCGCCCGCAGGGCCCCCACCGCCGCCAGCGTGCCGCCGGCGCTGTCGCCGCCGATCGCCAGCCGCGCCGGGTCCAGGCCCAGCGCCGCAGCGTGCGCGTGCAGCCAGCGCAGCGCCGCCCAGCTGTCGTCCACTGCCACGGGAAACCGGTGCTCGGGCGCCAACCGGTAGGCGAGCGCGAGCACCGCGCCGCCGCTGCGCCGCGCCAGCTGCCGGCACAGGCTGTCGTGGGTGTCGAGCGAGCCGACGACGAAGCCGCCGCCGTGCAGGTACAGCAGCGCCGGCAGTAGCGCCTCACCCGCAGCCCCCGCCCGGTCCGCGTACAGGCGCGCGGGCAGCGGCGTGCCGTCGGGCGCGGGAATCGTCAGCGGCTCGACCCGGCGCAGCGGCGCGCGCCGCAGGTCCAGCAGCTCGGCGCTGCGCTCGTAGGCAGCGCGCGCCGCGACCGCGCCCAGCGTGCGCAAGGCCGGGCGCCGCGCACGCTCGATCCGCCGCAGCAGTGCGGCCATCCGCGGGTTGGGCTGGCCGATGCGGTCGGGGTCGATGCTCAGCCTGCGCTCCTCGTCGTTGCGCGGTCGACGACTCCGGCCGGCTCGCCGCCAGACGAAAAAGCCCGCAGGCTCGTGGCCTGCGGGCAGCGTGGCCGGATCCGGGTCGGATCAGCCGTGCTTGGCGTCGAAGAACTGCTCGTCTTCGGTCGATCCCTTCAGCGCCGCGGTCGACGCGTCGCGCTCGATCGTGGTGGTCACCGCGTCGAAGTAGCCGGTGCCGACCTCGCGCTGGTGCTTGACCGCGGTGAAGCCGCGCTCGGCCGCCGCGAACTCGGCTTCCTGCAACTCGACGAACGCGCTCATCTGCCTGCGCGCATAGCCGTGCGCCAGGTTGAACATGCTGTAGTTCAGCGCGTGGAAGCCGGCCAGCGTGATGAACTGGAACTTGTAGCCCATCGCGCCGAGCTCGCGCTGGAACTTGGCGATGGTCGCGTCGTCGAGGTTCTTCTTCCAGTTGAACGACGGGCTGCAGTTGTAGGCCAGCAGCTTGCCCGGGTGCTTCGCGTGGATCGCTTCGGCGAAGGCCTTCGCGAAGACCAGGTCCGGCGTGCCGGTCTCGCACCACACCATGTCGGCGTAGGCGGCGTACGCCTGACCGCGGCTGATCGCCTGCTCCAGCCCCTTCTTCGAGCGGTAGAAGCCCTCGACGGTGCGCTCGCCGGTCAGGAACGGGCGGTCGTTGTCGTCGATGTCGCTGGTCACCAGGTCCGCGGCCTCGGCGTCGGTGCGCGCGAGCAGGATCGTCGGCACGCCCATCACGTCGGCAGCCAGCCGCGCTGCCACCAGCTTGGCGACCGCCTCGCGCGTGGGCACCAGCACCTTGCCGCCCATGTGGCCGCACTTCTTCACCGACGCGAGCTGGTCCTCGAAGTGCACGCCCGACGCGCCGGCTTCGATCATCGCCTTCATCAGCTCGAACGCGTTGAGCACACCGCCGAAGCCGGCCTCGGCGTCGGCGACGATCGGCGCGAAGTAGTCGACCTCGTCCTTGCCTTCGCTCCACTGGATCTCGTCGGCGCGCTTGAAGGTGTTGTTGATCCGCTGGACCACCTTCGGCACCGAGTCGACCGCGTACAGCGACTGGTCGGGGTACATCTGGCCGCCCGAGTTCGCGTCGCCCGCGACCTGCCAGCCCGACAGGTAGATCGCCTTCAGCCCGGCCTTGACCTGCTGCATCGCCTGGTTGCCGGTGAGCGCGCCCAGCGAGTTGACGAAGGGCTCGGTGTTGACCAGGTTCCACAGCTTCTCGGCGCCGCGCTTGGCGAGCGTGTGCTCGATCTGCAGGCTGCCGCGCAGGCGCACCACGTCGGCGGCCGAGTAGCCGCGCTTGATGCCCTTCCAGCGGGGGTTCTCGGCCCAGTCCTTCTCGAGGGCGGCGATCTGTTGTTCGCGGGTCTGACGGGTCATGTGTGCTCCTTGCGTGATCGGGGGTTGTCGGGTCTGCCGGTGCGGCGGATTGCGGATCCAAGGCTAACGATCTCGACGGGCTTTGGGAAGACATATGTCTTATAGAAGACACACCATTGACCCTTTGAAAATCAACGACTTGGCACCAGTCTTTTCGGGTTGCGAGACGCGGCTAGACGCCGCCGCGAAAGTTGCTGCACTGCAGCGTCGCCGCATTTTATATGGCGAAGTGCAGCCGCTGCGATGCGAGAAGGTGGCGGCGGCCGACCTCGAGTCACGCCGCACCCGCGCGGTCGTGCTGGCGCGGTGCTTGCCGTCGTGGGCACTGCCCTCGGCCCTGCTGCGCTTGTCGTGGTGCGGACAGCAGGGCACACTGCCGCGCCGCTGGGTGTGCTGCGGCCGCCAAAGACCGTGCGGATGCCGGCAGCGGCGGTTGCAAGTGGTTCGAGCGCCCGCCGCCGACTCCGCGCGCGCAACCCTGAACCCACCCGGCTGCTTGCAAGACCTCTGGTCGAATCGTCGCTGCCACGGCAAACCCTCTCGGCCGCTTCCAGACCCAACCCGAAAGCCTCTGCACCATGACTACCGCTGCTTCCACCGGCCCCGTGCTGCTGCAGTTCGACTTCCCGTTCCGCGGCCCCTGGGGCGCCGCACTGGCCGACGCGATGAAGGGCCTGGCCGCAGATATCGCCGGCGAGCCGGGCCTGATCTGGAAGATCTGGACCGAGAACGAAGCCACCGCGCGGGCCGGCGGCATCTACCTGTTCGCCGACGCGGCCTCGGCGCAGCGTTACCTCGACAAGCACACCGCGCGGCTGCAGGGCTTCGGCGTCACCGACATCGTCGCGCACAGCTTCGCGGTCAACGCCGGGCTCACGCAGCAGACCCGCGGCCCGCTGCATGCCGGCTGAAACAGTGGCCGGTCGCGTCGCCGCCGGCGCACCGCTCGACTGCACGGACGCCAGATCGCCCTACCCGAGCGTGCGGTCGCGCGGTGCCTGCAGCGCGGCACTCTGCCGCTGATTGCCGTCGCCGCGGCTGACATGGCCCGTGCGTGGTCGAACGGGCCGGCACCTCGGCTCTTGCCGCTTGCCGACTGCATGCAGCCGGTCGCACTTCGTCGGCGCAGTCACGGCGTGCGCCGACGCCCCGCCGTGCGCGCCTGAATCGCGGCGGTGGGTCGCTGCGGCTCGGCCGAGGAATGCGCCCGCGACCCACCGGCCGCTTGCGCGGGCGCGGGCACGGCCATCGTGCGCGCGCGCCTCGGGGTCGAGGGCGGGTCCGACTCCGCACCGGCGGCGCTCGGCCGGCGCCGACCTGGTCGAGCGCTGCTCGTCGCCGGGGGCGGTGGCGTCGTCGCCGCGCCTGTCGAATCCGCCGCCTCGAGCGACTCGATGATCGGACAGTCGGGACGGTCGTCGCCGTGGCAGCAGTGCACCAGGTGCTCGAGCGTGGCCTTGACCGCGCGCAGCTCGGCCAGCTTCGCGTCGAGCTCGGCCAGGTGCGCCTGCGCCAGCGCCTTGACCTGCCGGCTCGAGCGCTGCCGGTCCTGCCACAGGTCGAGCAGCGCGCGGATCTGCTCGAGCGCGAAGCCGAGCGCGCGGCCGTGGCGGATGAAGCGCAGCATGCCGACCTCGCGCTCGCCGTACTGGCGGTAGCCGGCATCGGTGCGCGGCGCGGCCGGCAGCAGGCCGATCTGCTCGTAGTGGCGGATCATCTTCGCGCTCACGCCCGACGCGGCCGCGGCTTCGCCGATGTTCATGCCGCCGCCCCGGCCACCGGCGCCGGCGCGCTGCCCGCAGTCGCCGCGCCGCGCCAGCGCCGCAGCGTGAGCGCGTTGGTCACCACGCTGACGCTGCTGAAGGCCATCGCCGCGCCGGCGATCACCGGGCTGAGCAGGCCGAAGGCGGCCAGCGGAATGCCCAGCACGTTGTAGGCGAAGGCCCAGAACAGCCCCTGCTTGATCTTCGCGGCGGTGCGCCGCGACACGTCGAAGGCGTCGGCCACCAGCCGCGGATCGCCGCGCATCAGCGTGATCGCCGCCGCTTCCATCGCGACGTCGGTGCCGGTGGACATCGACAGGCCGACGTCGGCCGCGGCCAGCGACGGCGCATCGTTCAACCCGTCGCCGACCATCGCGACCACTTGCCCCTGGGCGCGCAGCGCCTTGACCACGTCGGCCTTGTCGCCGGGCAGCAGCTCCGCGCGCAGCTCGTCGATGCCGAGCTCGGCGGCCACCGCCGCGGCGCTGCCCGGGTTGTCGCCGGTCAGCATCACGGTGCGGATGCCCAGCTCGTGCAGCCGCGCGACCGCCCGGTACGCGGCCGGCTTGATCGTGTCGCCGAAGGCCAGCAGCCCCAGCGTGCGGGTCGCCTGCGCGTCGCGCTCGAGCAGCCACGACACCGTGCGCCCCTGCCCCTGCAGCTCGTGCGCACGCGCGGCCAGCGCGCCGGGGTCGGCCCCGGCCTCGCTCAGCAGCCGGGTGCTGCCGAGCAGCAGCTGCCGCCCGCCGACCACCGCCTGCAGCCCGCGCCCCGGCAGCGCCTGTGCGTCCTGCGCCGGCGCCACCGCCAGGCCCTGCGCGCGCGCCTGCGTCATCACCGCGTGCGCGAGCGGATGCTCGCTCGCCTGCTGCAGCGCGGCGGCGAGCCCGAGCACCGCGTCGCGGCTGGCACCGGCAGCCGCCTCGACCGCGACCAGCGCCGGCTTGCCCTCGGTCAGCGTGCCGGTCTTGTCGAAGGCGACCGTGGTGACCGCGTGCGCGAGCTCCAGCGCTTCGGCGTCCTTGATCAGGATGCCCTGCCGCGCCGCGACGCCGGTGCCCACCATCAGCGCGGTCGGCGTGGCCAGGCCGAGCGCGCACGGGCAGGCGATCACCAGCACCGCGACCGCGCTGAGCACCGACTGCTGCAGCTCCCCCGACGCGAACCACCAGGCGACGAAGGTCAGCAGCGCCACCCCCAGCACCACCGGCACGAACACCGCGCTGACCCGGTCGACGCTGCGCTGGATCGGCGCCTTGCCGGCCTGCGCCGACTCGACCATCCGGATGATCCGCGCGAGCGTGGTCTCCGCGCCGATCGCGGTGGTGCGCACCCGCAGCAGCCCGTCCTCGTTGATCGCGCCGCCGGTGACCGCGTCGCCCGGGCCCTTGGCCACCGGCAGGCTCTCGCCGGTGATCAGCGACTCGTTCGCGTGGCTGCGGCCGTCGACCACCACGCCGTCGACCGCGATCCGCTCGCCCGGGCGCACCACGACCACGTCGCCCACCGCGATGCGGTCCACCGGCGTGTCGATCTCGACGCCGTCGACCAGCACCCGCGCGACGCTGGGCCGCAGCGCGTTGAGCGCGCGGATCGCGTCGGTGGTCTGCCGCTTCGCGCGCGCCTCCAGCCACTTGCCCAGCAGCACCAGCGTGATCACCGTGGCCGAGGCCTCGAAGTACAGGTGCGGCATCGCGTGGCCGGCGTGGGTCAGCAGCTCGTACACCGACAGGCCGTAGGCGGCGCTGGTGCCGATCGCGACCAGCAGGTCCATGTTGCCGGTGCCGGCGCGCACCGCCTTCCAGCCGGCGCGGTAGAAGCGCGCGCCCAGCCAGAACTGCACCGGCGTGGCCAGCGCCAGCTGCACCCAGCCGTCGAGCATCCAGCTGCCGCCGAAGGGCTCGAGCAGCATCGGCAGCACCAGCGGCAGCGTCAGCAGCACGCCGGCCAGCACCGGCCACCACGGCGCGAAGCGCCTGGGCGCCGCCGGCGCGGCCGCCTCGACCGCCCGCGCGACGTAGCCGGCCCGGTCGATCGCCGCCGCCAGCGTCGCGAACGACACCCCGGGCAGCGCATCGACGGTGGCCTTCTCGGTCGCGAGGTTGACCGCCGCGGCCAGCACCCCCGGCACCTTGCGCAGCGCCTTCTCGACGCGGGCGACGCAGGACGCGCAGGTCATGCCTTCGATCAGCAGCTCGGTGCGCCGGGTCGGCACTGCGTAGCCGGCCTTGCGCACCGCCTGCGCCAGCGCGTCGGCAGCAACCGCGGGCGACGCCTGCACGGTCGCCTCCTCGGTCGCCAGGTTCACCGCGGCGCGCTCGACGCCGGGCACCGCGCCCAGCGCCTTCTCGACGCGGCTGACGCACGACGCGCAGGTCATGCCTTCGATCGGCAGCCTCAGCTCGGTGGCGGCTGCGGGGGCGACGGCGGTGTCCATCAGGGCAGGCTCCGGTTGGGACGGATGGGTCGGGATCGTCAGCTTCGACCTTGCCACAATTGGAAGGTCAACGCCCGCCGACAATAACCGACTGCAAAGCGCGGCTATGGCCTGCGCGGCTTGACCTTCCGACGATGGCAGGCCCGACAGTCGGCGCCTCCGCCCTCCCGGGCAAGCTGGAGTCAAGCGCGATGATCACCTTCGAAGTCAAGGACATGACCTGCAACCACTGCGTCGGCGCGATCACCAAGGCGGTGCAGGCCGCCGACGGCAACGCGAAGATCGAGATCGACCTGGACCGCCACCTGGTGAAGGTCGAGCCGACGGCGATCGACGCCGCCAGGCTGCGCAGCGTGATCACCGAAGCCGGCTACACCCCGGTGCCGGTTGGCACTGCGCAGTCCTGACGGGTCCAGGCCGCCGCGGCGCGGGTGCGGCCCGCCGCGGCGCCCCGCGCGGCCTGTGCAACGAAGCACACACCGCGGCGCCGCCCGCTGCGCCGCTGGTCAAGGCGCCGGCGCACGCTGGCGCAGCATCCGCAGCCCGTTGGCGACGACCAGCAGGCTCGCGCCCATGTCGGCGAACACCGCCATCCACATCGTCGCCGCGCCCAGCACCGCGAGCACCAGGAACAGCGCCTTGATCCCGAGGGCGAGCGCGATGTTCTGCCACAGCACCCGGTGGGTCGCGCGCGACAGCCGCACCGTCTCGGCGATCCGGGTCAGGTCGTCGTTCATCACGACCACGTCGGCGGCCTCCATCGCGGTGTCGGTGCCGGCTGCACCCATCGCGACGCCGAGGTCGGCCTGGGCCAGCGCCGGCGCATCGTTGATGCCGTCGCCGGCCATCGCGGTCGGGCCGAGCTCGCGCTGCAGCGCCTGGATCGCGCTGCGCTTGTCCTCGGGCAGCAGGTTGCCCATCGCCCGGTCGATGCCGGCTTCCTGCGCGACCGCCGTCACGGTCGCCTGGTTGTCGCCGCTGAGCATCACCGGCGTGATGCCTTCGGCGCGCAGCGCCGCCACCGCCGCGCGCGAGCTGGGCTTGAGCGTGTCGGCCACTGCGAACAGCGCGATCACGCGCTCGGGCGTGGCCAGCAGCGTCACCGTGCGCCCGCGCTGCTCGTGCTGCGCGAGCCGCTCCTCGAGCGCGGCCGAGCACTGGCCGCGCTCCTCGATCAGCCGGTGGTTGCCGAGCACGTAGCGCACGCCGCCGATCTGCGCCTGCACGCCGCGGCCGGCCAGCGCCTGGAAGGCCTGGGCCTCGACCGCGGCCGGCCGCAGCCCGGCGGCGATCGCGCGCGACACCGGATGGTCCGAGTGGCCGGCGAGCACCGCCGCCAGGTGCTCGGCGGTGGCGGCGCCGGTCGCCGGGTCGAGCACGGTCCAGTCGACCAACCGCGGGCGGCCTTCGGTGATCGTGCCGGTCTTGTCCAGCGCCACCGCCCTCAGCCGGCGCGCCTGTTCCAGGTGGATCCCGCCCTTGATCAGGATGCCGCGGCGCGCGGCCGCCGCCAGCCCGCTGACGATCGTCACCGGCGTGGAGATCACCAGCGCGCACGGGCAGGCGATCACCAGCAGCACCAGCGCGCGGTACAGCGCCTGCAGCCACGGCCAGCCGGCGAGCCAGGGCCCGAGCAAGGCCACCGCCAGCGCGATCGCGAACACCGCCGGCGTGTAGACCGCAGCGAAGCGGTCGACGAAGCTCTGCGTCGGCGCGCGCGTGGCCTGCGCCTGCTCGACCGCGTGGATGATGCGCGCAAGCGTCGAGCCCGCCGCGGTCGCGGTGACCTCGAACTCGAAGCTGCCGCTGTGGTTGATCGTGCCGGCGAACACCGGGTCGCCCGGCGCCTTGTCCACCGGGATGCTCTCGCCGGTGACCGGCGCCTGGTCGATCGTGGTCGTACCGGCGCGCACCACGCCGTCCAGCGGCACGCGCTCGCCCGGCTTCACCCGCAACTGCGCGCCCACCGGCACCTGCGCGACCGGCACGCTGGCCCAGCTGCAGTCGGCACCGCGCACCGCCGCCACCTCGGGCGCGAGCGCGAGC
>CAZKCJ010000003.1:28779-30158 GCA_964550885.1 uncultured Rubrivivax sp.
GCGAGCCGCCCGCTGATCGCGTGCCGCGCGGGGTCGACCGCGCGCGCCGCCAGCGCCTCGGCGATCGCGTACAGCGTCATCACCATCGCCGCCTCCGGCCACTGGCCGATCAGCACCGCGCCGGTCACCGCGACCGTCATCAGCGCGGCGATGTTCAGCTGGCCGCGGCGCAGCGCCGCCAGGCCCTTGCGGTACACGCCCGCGCCGGCCAGCGCGATCGCCGCCGCGGCGATCGCGAGCCCCGCCGCCCGCCACCCAAGCGCCTCCGGTGCGAACCAGCCCAGCGCCTCGGCCGCCACCGCCAGCGCGAGCGCCACCGCCAGCCGCGGCAGCTCGTACGGCGTGCCCGTGGCCGCCGGCGCGCCGGCAGCGTCCAGCGGCTGCGGCTCGAAGCCGGCCTTGCGGATCGCCGCCAGCGCCGCGTCGAGCGCGCGCTCGCCCGCGTCGATCGTCAGCAGCCGCTGCGTCAGCTGGAAGCGCAGCCCGCGGATGCCGGGCAGGCCGTCGAGCGCGCGGCGGATCTGGGCCTCCTCGGCCGCGCAGTCCATCGCCGCGATCCGGAAGCGCCGGCCGGGGCCGCCGGCGCCGACAGCGCCCGCCGGCGCAGGCAGTGCGCAGGCCCCGCAGTGGCCGGGCGCAGGGATCGCGTCGAGCGTCTGCTCCAGTCGGGGAGCTGCGCCCGGCGCCGGGGTGGCGTTCACATGCCCGTCATGTCCGGCGTGCCCGTCGTGCCCGTCGTGTCCGGCGTGCCCGGCGTGCTCGGTGTGCGCGCAAGCGGCGTGCGCCGAAGCTGCCGATCTGCCGTCCGCGTGCTCGGCAGGTTGCGGTTCTGGATGCGCGTGCACTGCAGGCGCAGGCACCGAGCGCAGCTGCTCGCGTTGCGGTTGCGCGGCGCCGGCGTCCATGCTGTGCGCCGCCGCGCTGGCAGCTTGCAAGGGCTTGGTGCCGGTAGCCATGCAGCAATTGGAAAGCTTGCAGCGGCTGTAGAGTCAACCCCCTTCCCCGAGCAAGGACCTGCGTGATGCGAATCGGCGACCTGGCGCACGCCACCGGCACCCCGGTGCAGACCATCCGCTTCTACGAGCGCGAAGGCTTGCTGCCGCGCGCCGCGCGCACCGACAGCAACTACCGCGTGTATCAGCGCGCGCACGCCGAGCGGCTCGCCTTTATCCGCCAGTGCCGCAGCCTGGACATGACGCTGGACGAGATCCGCACGCTGCTCGCGCTGCGCGACGCGCCGGCCGGCGACTGCCGCGAAGTCAACGCACTGCTAGACGAGCACGTGCGCCACGTGGCCGAACGCATCCGCGAGCTGCGCGCGCTGCAGACGGTGCTGAAGACGCTGCGCGCACGCTGCGCCGGGCCGCAGCCGATCGACG
>CAZKCJ010000004.1:0-4039 GCA_964550885.1 uncultured Rubrivivax sp.
GTCGTCGTGGGCTCGAAAGTCACTGTTCATGCGGTCTTGCCAGCGGCACAAAGCGTCCAACCGCCGGAAGTAGGTTCAATCGGCGAAACGCGTACCCTGGTCCGCCTGCTGCACGACCACCGCTGCCGGCTCGAAGCGCTCGCCGTGGCGCGCCGCCAGTTCGCGCGCGCGGGCGACGAAGGCCTTCGCGCCGAGCGCGTTGATGAACTGCAGCGCGCCGCCGTGGAACGGGGCGAAGCCCCAGCCGAGGATGCTGCCGACATCGGCGTCGGCGACGCTGCGCAGCACGCCTTCCTCCCAGCAGCGCGCCGCCTCGTTGGCCTGCGCGAACATCAGCCGGTCGATCAGCTCGCGCTGCTCGGGCTGCTCGGCGGCCGGTGGGTAGAGCTCGCGCAGCCCCGGCCACAGCGTCTTGTCGCCGTCGGCGTAGTCGTAGAAGCCCTGGCCGGCCTTCTTGCCGACGCGACCGAGCGCGCACAGCTGCCGCACCACCGCGATACCCGGGTGCTCGAGGTACGGCCGCGCCGCGCTGCCGGCCGCCTCGGCGTCGAGGTCCTTGCGCGTTTGCTCGGCCACCTGCAGCGCCAGGCTCAGGCTGACTTCGTCCTGCAGCGCCAGCGGCGGCATCGGCATGCCCGCCTGCAGCCCGGCGACCTCGATGCTGCGCGGGTGCACGCCCTCGGCGAGCATCGCCAGGCCCTCCAGCACGTAGGTGCCGAACACGCGGCTGGTGTAGAAGCCGCGGCGGTCGTTGACGACGATCGGCGTCTTGCCGATCTGGCGCACCAAGTCGAAGCCGCGGGCGAGCGTGGCCGCGTTAGTGCGCGCGCCGACGATGATCTCGACCAGCGGCATCCGCTCGACCGGGCTGAAGAAGTGCAGGCCGATGAACTGCTGCGGCCGCACGCTGGCCTCGGCCAGGCCGGTGATCGGCAGCGTGCTGGTGTTGCTGGCGAAGACCGCGCCGGCGTCGAGCACCGCTTCGGCGCGACGGGTGACTTCGGCCTTGACCGCGCGGTCCTCGAATACCGCCTCGATCACCAGCTCGCAGCCGGCGAGCTCGGCGTAGTCGGCGCTCGGCCGGATGCGCGCCAGCAGCTCGTCGCGCTGCGCGGCGCTGCTGCGGCCCTTCTTCACCGCCGCATCCAGCCGCGCGCGCGCCCAGGCCTTGCCCTGCTCGGCGGCGGCCGGCGTGCGGTCGAGCAGCACCACTTCGACGCCGGCCCTGGCCGCGACGTAGGCGATGCCCGCGCCCATCATGCCCGCACCGAGGATGCCGAGCCTGCGCAGCTGCGAGCGCGGCTCGCCCGCCGGCCGCGAGCGGCCCTTCTTGATCGCGTTCAGCTGGTACCACAGCGTGTGGATCAGGTTGCGCGCCTGCGGGCTGGTCACGCAGGCGGCGAAGTAGCGGCTCTCGACCTCGCAGGCGGCGTCGAAGCCGAGCAGCCCGCCCTCGAACACGCAGCTCTGGATGTGCGTGACCGCCGGGTAGTTGCCCCAGGTGCGGGCGGCGGCGATCGACGGCGCGATCGCCAGCAGCTGCAGCGCTGCCGGCGAACGCGAGTCGCCGCCGGGGTAGCGGAACCTCGGCGCGTCCCAAGGCTGCTGCGCCTGCGGGTTGGCCGCGCACCAGGCGATGGCCAGGCGCGTGCCTGGGCGAGCACTGCGTCGCGGCTGGGCGCGAGCGCGCTCACCAGGCCCAGCGCCAGCGCCTTCGCCGGCGCGATCGCGTTGCCCTCGGCCATCAGCTGCAGCGCCGCCTGCATGCCCACCAGCCGCGGCAGTCGCTGCGTGCCGCCGCCGCCGGGCAGCAGGCCGAGCTTGACCTCGGGCAGGCCGAGCTCGAGCCGCGGGTCGTCGAGCACGACGCGCGCGTGGCAGGCCAGCGCCAGCTCGAGCCCGCCGCCGAGCGCGTGGCCGCAGATCGCCGCGACCACCGGCTTGCCCTGCGTCTCCAGGCGGCGCAGCACCGCCTTCATCGCCATCGACGCGGCGAAGGCCTGCTGCGCCTGCGTCCACTGCGCGATCTGGTCGAGGTCGCCGCCGGCGCAGAAGTCGGCCTTGCCGCTGGCCAGCACCAGCCCGCGCGCGTCGGGCTGCGCGAGCCGCTCGACCGCGGCGGCGATGCCCTGCAGCAGCGCCTCGCCCACCAAGTTCATCGGGCGGCCGGGCAGGTTCATCGTCGCGACGACGATGCCGTCGGCGCCCAGCTCCAGCGTCAGCGCCTGCTCCATGTCACACCCGCTCGATGATGGTGGCGATGCCCATGCCGCCGCCGACGCACAGCGTCGCGCAGCCGGTGGCCAGGCCGCGGCGCTCCAGCTCGTCGAGCAGGGTGCCGAGGATGATGCAGCCGGTCGCGCCCAGCGGATGGCCCATCGCGATCGCGCCGCCGTTGACGTTGACCCGGTCGAGGTCCACGCCCAGCTGGCGCGCGGTCTGCAGCGGCACCGCGGCGAAGGCCTCGTTGATCTCCCACAGGTCGACGTCGGCCGCGCTCATGCCGGCCTTGGCCAGCGCCTTGCGGCAGGCCGGTGCCGGGCCGGTGAGCATGATCGTCGGCTCCGAGCCGATCACCGCCGCCGCACGCACGCGCGCCCGCGGCTTCAACCCGGCGCGCTCGCCGCCGACGCGACTGCCCACCAGCATCAGCGCCGCGCCGTCGACGATGCCCGACGAGTTGCCCGCGTGGTGCCGGTGCGCGATCCGCTCGACGGTGGTGTACTTGCGCAGTGCGGTCGCGTCGAAGCCCATCGCGCCGATCGCCGCGAAGCTCGGCTCGAGCCGGGCCATCGCCGCCAGCGACGCGTCGGCGCGGATCGTCTCGTCGTGGTCCAGCAGCAGCAGCCCGGCGATGTCGTGCACCGGCACCAGGCTGCGCGCGAAGTGCCCGTGCGCGTGCGCGGCCGCTGCGCGCTGGTGCGAGCGCAGCGCGAAGCCGTCGAGCGCGCCGCGGTCAAAGCCCTCGAGCGTGGCGATCAGGTCGGCGCCGATGCCCTGCGGCACGAAGCCGGTATGCTGGTTCACGCGCGGGTCCATCACCCAGGCGCCGCCGTCGCTACCCATCGGCCAGCGGCTCATGCTCTCGACGCCGCCGCCGACGACCAGGTCCTCGAAGCCGCTGGCGACCTTGGCCGCCGCCAGGTTCACCGACTCCAGCCCCGACGCGCAGAAGCGGCTCTGGGTAACGCCGGCAACGGTCTGCGCCCAGTCGGCGTCGAGCACCGCGGTGCGCGCGATGTCGGCGCCCTGCTCGCCCACCGGCGTCACGCAGCCCAGCACCACGTCGTCGACCAGCCGGGTGTCGAGCCGGTTGCGCGCGGCCAGCGCCTGCAGCAGCGTGCGCAGCAGCCACACCGGCGTGGCCTGGTGCAGCGCGCCGTCCTTCTTGCCCTTGCCGCGCGGCGTGCGCACGTGGTCGTACAGGTAGGCGTCGATCATCGGGGGCGGCTCCTGCGGCGGGGCGGGGTGGGGTGGAGGAGTGCAGCCGGGCGTTCAGCGGCCGTTGAGCTGGCTGCGCACGCTGCCGTTGATCAGCCGCAGCTCGGCCAGCGTCGCCTGGATGTGCGCGAGCTTCTGCTCGAGCGCGGCGATCGCCGCGTCGGTGCGCTGCAGCACCCACTTCAGCTGCTGCACGCGGCCCTCGCCGTGCGGGCCGTACAGGTCCAGGTACTGCCGGATCTCGGCCAGCGACGCACCGATCGCCTTGCTGCGCTGGATCAGCGCGACCCGCGCGCGGTCGCGCCGCGTGTACACGCGCGCGCCGTTGATCCGCCGCGGCGCGAGCAGCCCCTGGTCCTCGTAGAAGCGCAGCGCGCGCGGCGTCAGGCCGAACTCGC
This sequence comes from uncultured Rubrivivax sp., assembly GCA_964550885.1. Lineage (GTDB taxonomy): Bacteria > Pseudomonadota > Gammaproteobacteria > Burkholderiales > Burkholderiaceae_C > Rubrivivax. Next base: position 3,840 of record CAZKCJ010000004.1, read on the forward strand.
GGCACAGCTCGGCGATGCCGAACAGCGGGCCAGGCTCGTCGTCGCGGTGCGCGGCGATCGCCGCGCGCGGGCTCGGCGCTGCGGCCCGCGCCGGGCGGCGCACCGGGGTGCCGCTCACCGCCGCACCTGCTGCCGCTGCGGTGCGGCGCCGGGCTGGACGTCGACCTGTGGCCGGCCGCTCGCGCCCGCGTCGGCGCCGA
>CAZKCJ010000004.1:4049-9539 GCA_964550885.1 uncultured Rubrivivax sp.
GGCGCGCAGGAGCTGGGTGCGGGCGGTCCGAGCCATCGTCGAGCGCGCGCACCGGACAGCGGCCGGCGCGCGCAGCGGCGATCGTAGGCGCGCCCGGGCCGGCAGCGGCTGCGGGATTGCACCTAGCGTCGCTTGGTTGACGTATGCGTCAACCCACGGCATAACGCGGCACCTGGCGCGCGACTGCGCGTCCGGCCCCGGGTGCGCGCCGCGGCGCGTCCACCGCCGATCCGCACCTTCCCCGACTCCGGAGCAGCAGCCATGCAGTTCACCGAGCAGCACCGCCAGCTCGACGACACCGTCACCCGCTTCGTGCGCGAGCAGCTCAACCCGCACGTGACCGAGTGGGAGCTGGCCGAGCAGTTCCCGAGCCACGCGGTGTTCAAGCAGCTGGGCGCGCTCGGCCTGCTGGGAGTGAAGTACCCCGAGGCCTACGGCGGCCTCGGGCTGGACTTCAGCTACTCGATGGTGATGGCCGAGGCGCTGGGCAGCTGCGACTGCGGCGGCGTGCCGATGGCGATCGGCGTGCACACCGACATGTGCACGCCGGCGCTCGCGCGCTTCGGCAGCGACGAGCTGCGGCGCGAGTTCCTGGTGCCGTCGATCGCCGGCGACCTGGTCGGCTGCCTGGGCGTGAGCGAGCCCGGCGGCGGCAGCGACGTCGCCGCGATCCGGACCAGCGCGCGCGCGGTCGGCGGCGACTACCTGATCAACGGCAGCAAGATGTGGATCACCAACGGCTTGCAGGCCGACTGGTGCTGCCTGCTGGTCAACACCAGCGACGGCCCGGTGCACAAGAACAAGAGCCTGATCGTGGTGCCGATGGACGCCGCCGGGATCACGCGGCAGAAGATCCACAAGATCGGCATGCACAGCTCCGACACCGCGCAGCTGTTCTTCGACGAGGTGCGCGTGCCGCGGCGCAACCTGATCGGCCAGGAGGGCGCCGGCTTCGCGCTGCAGATGATGCAGTTCCAGGAGGAGCGGCTGTGGGGCGCGGCCAGCGCGCTGCGCAGCCTGGACCGGCTGATCGACCTGACGATCGACTACACCCGCGAGCGCAAGGCCTTCGGCCGCAGCATCCTCGACAACCAGGTGGTGCACTTTCGGCTGGCCGAGCTGCGCACCGAGGTCGCGGCGCTGCGCGCGCTGACCTACCAGGCGGGCGCGGCCTACGTCGCCGGCCAGGACGTGACCCGGCTCGCGTCGATGGCCAAGCTGAAGGCGGGGCGGCTGTCGCGCGAGCTCACCGACGCCTGCCTGCAGTACTGGGGCGGCATGGGCTACACCCGCGACAACCTGGTCGCGCGCGCGTACCGCGACTCGCGGCTGATGTCGATTGGCGGCGGCGCAGACGAGGTGATGCTCGGCATCATCGCCAAGCTCGAGGGCACGCTGCCCAAGGCCAGGGCCTGAACTCCGACGGCAGTGGCGCTGCCGGCCAAGGCGCGGGAGGACTGCAGATGGACGAGGCGATCCTGAGCTGCGCGCTGACCGGCGTGCTGACCGACCCGCGCCAGCACCCGGTGCCGGTGACGCCCGCGCAGATGGCGGCCGAGGCGCGCGCCGCGGTGGACGCCGGCGCGAGCATCCTGCACGTGCACCTGCGCCGGCAGGAGCCGGGCAAGGGCCACCTGCCGAGCTGGGAGCCCGAGGTCGCCGACGCGGTCTGCAGCGCGATCCGTGCCGCTTGTCCGGAGGTGATCCTGAACCTGAGCACCGGGGTGATCGGTGCGGATCTCTCGGGTCCGCTGGCCTGCATTCGCCGGGTGCGGCCGGAGATCGCCGCCTGCAACGCCGGCTCGCTGAACTACCTGAAGCTGCGCGACGACGGCAGCTGGGCCTGGCCACCGCTGCTGTTCGACAACCCGGTGGCGAAGGTGCAGCAGCTGCTCGCGGCGATGGCCGAGTGCGGCGTGCGTCCGGAGTTCGAGTGCTTCGACGTCGGCATCGTGCGCTCGGTCGAGCTGTACCGCAGGGCAGGGCTGTTCGACGGCGTGCCCGGGCTGAACTTCGTGATGGGGGTGGCCAGCGGCATGCCCTGCGACGCCGAGCTGCTGGCGCTGCTGCCGCGCTACGCGCCGGCGAACGCGGTCTGGCAGACCACACTGATCGGGCGCAGCGAGATCTGGCCGGTGCACCAGCGCAGCGCCGAACTCGGCGGCATGCTGCGCACCGGGCTCGAGGACACCTTCTACCTGCCGGACGGCCAGCGTGCCGCCGGCAACGGCGCGTTGGTCGACGCGCTGGCGCGCTGCGCGCGCAACGCCGGGCGCGCAGTGGCGTCGCCGGCCACCGCCCGGCGCCTGCTCGGACTGCGCGCGGCCGGCCAACCGTAGCCGACTGCGCTGGTTGGCCGGCGCACGGCGGCGTTCGCCGCGGGCGCGCGGGGCGCAGGCGGCGCCGCGGCTCGTCCGGTTGCGGCTTGGGCGGACGCTGCCGGCGCCGGGCGGCAGTCTCAGCCTCAGCCTCAGCCTCAGCCTCAGCCTCGGTCTGGGCGGCAGCGGCAACTGCAGCGGCAGCGGCAGCGGCAGCGGCAGCGGCCGTGCGCGGCTGGTGCGGTCGCAGCCGCGCGTGGGCGCAAAGGACGCGGCCGTTCGCAGCCGCGGCGGCTGCAGCCGTTCGTGGGCCACAGCCGCTGGCGCAATGGCGGCCCTGGGCGCAGCGGCCGAGCCCGACGGCCGGCGACGCTGATCGGCGCCCGAGCCTGACCACGATCAAGAGATCGCGCCAAGAACGCAATGCGAAGCGTTCGCATTCCACTATATTCGGGTGTTTCGATTTGGCGGTCAGGCCAGGTGCCCGATCCGATCCGAGCCCACGAAGCTGCCGCGGCAGCCTTGCGGTCTGCGCCACCGATCGGGCCCATCGCCATCGCCCTACAGGAAGCCCCGCAATGCCTACCCCGAACCGTTCCTTCCCCTGCCTGGCGCTGGCCGGCGCGGCGCTGCTTGCCGTCGCCGCACCGGCGCACGCGCTGCTGCCGCTGATCAGCGACGACACTGGCACCCAGGGCACCGGGATCTGGCAGCTGGAGCTCAGCGTCGACCAGACGCGCACGCGCGACGCCGGCGTGACCAGCCGGGAGCGTGCGCTGAACGTCGCGTTCGTACGCGGCGTGACCGACACGCTGGACCTAGGCATCAACCTGCCCTGGCTTCACAACAGCGCGACCGGGGCGCCCAGCGAAAGCGGCGTCGGCGACACGACGCTGGGCGCCAAGTGGCGCTTCTTCGACGACGAGCAGGGCTGGACGGTGGGCGTGCGGCCGCTGTGGACGCTGCCCAGCGGCAGTGAAACGCGTGGCCTGGGCAACGGCCGCGCGACCGGGTCGCTGACGCTGCTGTCCACCGTCGTCGCCGGGCCCTGGACCTGGCTGGCCAACGTCGGCTACACCTACAACGGCAACGACGCCGGCGATCGCCGCAGCCTGTGGGCGGCGTCGACTGCGCTGCTGTACGCGGTGTCCGAGCAGTGGACCCTGGCTGCCGACGTCGGCGCCAACCGCTCGGCGACGCCCGGCGCGTCGACCGAGGGCTTCGGGCAGCTCGCGGTGCTCTACTACCTCGATCCGGCGACGGTGCTGGACCTGGGCTGGACCCGCACGCTGGGGCCGGCGCCGGTGGGCAACACGCTCAGCGTCGGCATCACGCTGCACTGGTGACCCTGGATCGATCCGGCACCCGGGCGGCTCGGACCGCTTGCCCGGCGCCGTGCGCGCGCTACCACCACCAGAACAGCCAGCCCCAGGCGCTGTCGATCCAGACCAGCGCGACCACCATCGGCAGCAGGCCGAGCAGGGTGCGTCGCGTGCCCGGGCGCCACTGGCGCAGGATCCGCCAGCCCAGCCACAGCGACCAGACGCTGGCCAGCGCCAGCAGCACCAAGCGCAGGTCGCCGGCCCACGGCGCGAACACGCCTTCGCCGCGCAGCAGCGTCAGCGTGATCGTGCTCAGCCCGAGGAACACGCCGATCCCGGCCAGCGGGATCAGCGCCTGCGCCAGGTGGTGCAGGCGCTGCGTGCGCCACGGACCCGTCAGCCGCACCGCCAGCGCCAGCAGCGCCAGCGTCAGGCCGCCCCAGACCAGCGCGGTCGCGCCGATGTAGCCCAGCAGCAGCGCGCCGTCGAGCCAGGTCAGCACGTCGTTCTGGTCGGGGTAGTGGGTCAGCAGCCACCAGGGCGCGTTGTCGGCCAGCGGCCACAGGATGTCGCGGTCCACCAGCCAGGTGGCGATCGCCTGCTTGGCGGCGACGAACCAGGGGCTGGCGCTCCAGTGGAACGCGCCGATCGCCACGCCCAGCAGGCCGAACACGATCAGCGCGGTCTGCCAGCGATTGGCCTCGCGCGCCGCGACCTCGACCACCTCCAGGTCGGGGGTGCGCCACTGCAGCGCGATCGCGTCGTGGTGGCCGCTGCAGCGCCCGCACATGTGGCAGCCGCTGGCGCCCTGCATGTGGCGCAGGTCGAGCATCGGCGCGCAGTCGACGGCCTTGGGCTTGACGCGGTGCACGCTGATCGTGCGCCGCGCCTCGGCTTCGGTCGCGAGCGAGCGGCGCCACGCCGCCTCGTCGACGCCGTAGTGCATCGGCGCGAGCTTGGCCAGCAGACCGAACACGCCGTTGACCGGGCACAGGTAGCGGCACCACGCGCGCTTGCCGCGGGTGTACAGGTAGCCGACGACGATCGCTGCGACGGTGCTGCCGCCCAGCACCACCAGCGCCGCCTTCGGGTACTGGTAGACGCTGATCATCTGGCCGTAGACGGTGGTGCAGACGAAGGCGACGAAGGGCCAGCCGCCCCAGCGCATCCAGCGCGGCACGCCGCGGCCGCGGCCATGCTTGGACGCCCACTCGGTCAGCGTGCCCTCGGGGCACAGCACGCCGCACCACAGGCGCCCGAACAGCACCATGCTCAGCAGCGCGAACGGCCACCAGATGCCCCAGAACGCGAACTCCGCCGCCACCGTCAGGTTGTTCCACAGGTGCGCGCCGCGCTCGGGCAGCGGCAGCAGCGCCGGCACGATCAGCAGCACCACGTAGACCGCGACCACCACCCACTGCAGCACCCGGATCACCTGCGCGTGGGTGCGCACCCACTCGCCGACGCGCGCCAGCCGGCGCGCCGCCGGTGGGCGCCGCGGCTGCACGAGCGGATGGGTGATCGTGTTCACGCGCGCCTCAGGGCCTGGTCGGTGCCGCGGGCCGGCCGCGCCGGCGCGGCGCGACGCAGCAGCAGTGCGATCAGCGCCCAGTAGCCGGCGTACACCAGCACCGTCGTCAGCGACGGCTGCGCGCGGTAGCCGGTGAGCGCGGCCACCACGCCACCGATGCGGCTGCTGTCGGCGAGCAGCCACGAGCTGTCCCAGACGCCGTCGCGCAGCGCCGGCAGCCAGCCCAGCGCCTGCAGCTTCTCGGCGCCGGTGACCACCAGCGCCGCCGCCAGCAGCAGCAGCATCAGCTCGGTGATGCGGAAGAAGCTGCGCCAGCTCA
>CAZKCJ010000004.1:9549-18953 GCA_964550885.1 uncultured Rubrivivax sp.
GCCGAGCTGCAGCGCCGCGTAGGTGGCCAGCGCCAGCGCGAAGCCGGCCAGCGCCGCCAGCCCCATGCGCGGCAGCTGCTCGGCCGGCGTCCCGGCGAGCGTGCCCCACAGGAAGACCACCGCCTCGCTGCCTTCGCGCGCGATCGCCAGCGTCGCCAGCACCAGCACGCCCCACCAGTTGCGCCGCGCCGCCTGCTGCGACAGCCCGCGCTCCAGGTCGCGCTTCAGGGTGCGGCCGTGCACCCGCATCCACAGCACCATCTGCACGATCAGCGCCGCGGCCAGCAGCACCATGAACAGCTGGAACTCGTCCTGGTGGTCGACCAGCAGGCCTTCGGCCGCATACAGACCCAGCGCCAGCGCCGCCGCCAGCAAGAGGCCGAGCACGACGCCGCCCCACAGCCAGCGCTTGCCGCCGGCGGCCGCCGGCGTGTGCGACAGCCACGCGTGCAGGATCCCGACCACCAGCAGCGCTTCGACGCTCTCGCGCCACAGGATGAAGACGACCTGGCCCATCTGCGCGTGCCCCGGCGACCTGGTTCAGCGCACCACGAACACGCCCTGCGTGGTCTGCATGTGGAACTCGTCGAAGAACGGGTAGGTTCCGGGCGACTTGCCCGGCAGCGCGCGCGTGCGCTTGCTGCCCGGCGCGACCACCAGCTCGATGCCGAGCGGCAGGCTCTCGAACTCGGCCGGCGTCTTGCCCTTGTTGATCACCTCGATGCGAAAGCGCTGGCCCGCCGGCAGCTCGATGCGCCGGGTGCTGATCACGCCGTCCTCGAGCACGACCGTGAAGGTCGGCAGGTCGGCGGCCTGCACCGCCGTGCCCAGCGCCAGCAGCAGCAGCACCGCGGCGCGCAACAAGGTGGTGGCGAGCGTCGACCCGCGCTGCAGCCCCGCGCCTGCGTACGGCCGGCGCAGGCGCGGGCGGCGCCCGATCAGCCCAGCTGCGAGCGTCGTCGGCAGCCCGCGCAGCGCGACCGGCATGGCCGGTGCGCGGCGGTGCGCGGCCTGTGCCGCGCGGCGCTCAGCGGCGGTCGCCGCACGCGCTGCGGCCAGGCTGGCCGGCAGCGGCTCAGTAGCCGCCCTTCTTGCCGGTGCCGGCGTAGGTGAACTCGTAGGTCGCATTGAAGGGTTTGAACCAGGGGCCGACGCCGGTTTCCTTGTCCACGTGGCGGCCGAAGTGGGCCATCCGGTTCATGCCCGGCGGCTGGATGCTCAGCGTCAGCGTGTACTTGCCCGGCCCCATCAGCTTGACGTTGTCGCCGTAGTGCGGGCCGTCGCTGGCGACCATCGGCATCATCTCGCCCTCGATCGCCTTGGCTTCGCCCGCCTTGGTCAGCTTGTAGCGGATCGACAGGTAGGGCATCCAGTCGCCCTCGCCGAAGCCGTTGGGGTTGTCCTTGACCGCGTGGATGTCGGCCTCCAGGTGGATGTCGGACGCCTTGGCGTCGCGCATCATGCCCGCCGGCTCCATCTCGATCGGCTGCAGATAGACCGCGACCACCTCCATGCCGCCCTCGATGTGCGGCTTGCCGATCGGCGTCTCGGCGGCGGTGGCGACGAGCGGCATCACTGCCAGCAGTGCGGTGCCCAGCCAGGGCCGGCTTCGTTCGACGAGGTGCATGCGTTGGCGCCTTTACGATGTGACGATAACTATTCCTATTCGCAAATGTACCGCAAGCCGCTGTCGGCGGCCAGCCTGGATACGGTCGAATGGGCTCGAACCCGCTCGCGGCAATCTGCTGCGGGTGCTGGCTGACTTGGCGCCAATCGAAGCGCCCTTCGGCGGTCGCCGGCAGGGGGATCGCGGCGGTCGCCGCGGCCCTGCCCGCCGGGTCAGTGGCGGCAGCGCTCGCCTGACGGCAGCGCTGGCGATCGCGCAGCGGGCAGCGCGTGGTCGCCACCGCCTGCGGCTCGCCGGGCGGCCGCGCGCGGCGCGGTGGCCGGCCTGCCCTGGGCGCGGCTAGTAGACCAGCCGGTCCGGGCGCAGGTCGCGCAGGATCGTGGTCGCGATCTCCTCGATCGACTTGTGGGTCGACGACAGCCAGCCGATGCCTTCGCGGCGCATCATCGCTTCGGCGGCCTGCACCTCCTTGCGGCAGTTTTCGAGCGCCGCGTAGCTGCTGCCGGGCCGGCGCTCGTGCCGGATCTGCGCGAGCCGGCGCGGCTCGATCGTCAGCCCGAAGCACTTGGCGCGGTGCGGGGCGAGCGCCGACGGCAGCGAGCCGCGCTCGAAGTCCTCGGGCACCAGCGGGTAGTTGGCCGCGCGGATGCCGTGCTGCATCGCCAGGTACAGCGAGGTCGGCGTCTTGCCGCAGCGGCTGACGCCGATCAGGATCACCTCGGCCCGGCCCAGGTTGCGCGCCGACTGGCCGTCGTCGTGCACCAGCGCGAAGTTGATCGAGTCGATCCGGTCGTGGTACTGCTCGTTCTTGGCGATGTCGGCGAAGCGGCCGATGCGGTGGTTCGACTTCACGCCGAACTCGGCCTCGAGTGGCGCGATGAAGGTGCCAAACATGTCCAGCACCAGCCCGCGGCAGGCGGTGCCGTTGAGCAGCTCGCGGATCACCTCGTCGACCAGCGTGACGAACACGATCGGCCGCTGGCCCTCGCGCTGCGCGGTCTCGTTGATCTCGTCGATCACCTCGGCGGCCTTGACCGCGGTGTCGATGAACGGCCGGCGCACGTGGCGCGCGCCCGGCGGGAACTGCGCGAGGATCGAGTGGCCGAAGGTCTCGGCGGTGATCCCGGTGCTGTCCGAGACGAAGAAGACGGTGCGTGGTGGCATGGGCGGAGCGTGCGCAAATGCGCCGATGATAGGCAGGCGCGGGCCGTAGAATCGACCGCCAATTGCCCCCGCGCCGACGCGTTCCATGCACCGAGGCCAGCCACCATTCGAAGCACACGCTGCCGCGCGGCGGGCGCACATGTCCGTGGGAGCACCGTTTCTTTCGTTGCACGGAGTGTTCCCATGGCCACCCTCGATCCGGCGACCGCCCTGGTCGTTCCGTTTGAAAAGCTGAGGATGAGCGACGTCGGGGCGGTAGGCGGCAAGAACGCCTCCCTCGGCGAGATGATCAGCCAGCTGGCCGCCACCGGCGTGGCCGTCCCCGGCGGCTTCGCGACCACCGCCCACGCGTTCCGCGAGTTCCTCGCGCAAGACGGCCTGGCCGCGCGCATCGCGGCGCGCCTGGCCGACCTGGACAGCGACGACGTGCGCGCGCTCGCCGCTGCCGGCGCGCAGATCCGCGGCTGGATCGTCGACACGCCCTTTCCCGACGCGCTGCGCGACGCGGTCGCTGCAGCCTACGCGCAGCTCGCGGCCGGCGACCCGCGCGCGTCGTTCGCGGTGCGCTCGTCGGCGACCGCCGAGGACCTGCCCGACGCCTCCTTCGCCGGCCAGCAGGAGAGCTTCCTGAACGTGGTCGGCATCGACCAGGTGCTGGTGAAGATCAAGGAGGTGTTCGCGTCGCTGTACAACGACCGCGCGATCAGCTACCGCGTGCACAAGGGCTTCACCCACGGCGACGTCGCGCTGTCGGCCGGGGTGCAGCGGATGGTGCGCTCCGACCTGGGCGCGGCCGGCGTGATGTTCACGATCGACACCGAGTCGGGCTTCACCGACGCGGTCTTCATCACCTCGAGCTTCGGCCTGGGCGAGACGGTGGTGCAGGGCGCGGTCAACCCCGACGAGTTCTACGTGCACAAGCCGACGCTGCGCGCCGGCAAGTTCCCGATCGTGCGGCGCTCGCTCGGCAGCAAGCTGCTGCGCATGGAGTTCGCGCCCGAGGCCGAGCGCGCGGCCACCGGCCGGCTGGTGCGCACCGTCGACAACGCGCCCGAGCAGCGCAACCGCTACTCGCTCGCCGACGACGAGGTGATCCAGCTCGCCCGCTACGCGCTGGTGATCGAGGAGCACTACGGCCGGCCGATGGACATCGAGTGGGGCAAGGACGGGCGCGACGGCCGGCTCTACATCCTGCAGGCGCGGCCCGAGACGGTGAAGAGCCGCGCCGCCGGCAAGGCCGAGCAGCGCTACCGGCTCAAGGGCGACCGCAGCAAGAACGTGGTGCTGGCCGAAGGGCGCGCGATCGGCCAGCGCATCGGCACCGGCCGCGCGCGGCTGGTGCACTCGCCGGCCGAGATGGAGCGGGTGCAGCCGGGCGACGTGCTGGTCACCGACATGACCGACCCGAACTGGGAGCCGGTGATGAAGCGCGCGGCGGCGATCGTCACCAACCGCGGCGGGCGCACCTGCCACGCGGCGATCATCGCGCGCGAGCTCGGCATCCCCGCGGTGGTCGGCTGCGGTGATGCCACCGAGCGCATCGCCGAGGGCGCGCTGGTCACCGTGTCCTGCGCCGAGGGCGACACCGGCTACGTCTACGACGGACTGCTCGAGACCGAGGTCAGCGAGGTGCGGCGCGGCGAGATGCCGTACTGCCCGATCAAGCTGATGATGAACATCGGCAACCCGCACCTGGCCTTCGAGTTCGCGCAGATGCCCAATGCCGGCGTCGGCCTGGCGCGGCTGGAGTTCATCATCAACAACGCGATCGGCGTGCACCCGAAGGCGATCCTCGACTACCCGAACATCGACGCCGAGCTGAAGAAGGCGGTGGAGTCGGTCGCCCGCGGCCACGCCGGCCCGCGCGCGTTCTACGTCGACAAGCTGGCTGAAGGGGTGGCGACGATCGCCGCCGCGTTCTGGCCCAAGCCGGTGATCGTGCGGCTGTCGGACTTCAAGAGCAACGAGTACCGCAAGCTGATCGGCGGCAGCCGCTACGAGCCCGACGAAGAGAACCCGATGCTGGGCTTTCGCGGCGCGTCGCGCTACGTCAGCGCCGAGTTCGCCGACGCTTTCGCGATGGAGTGCGAGGCGCTCAAGCGCGTGCGAAACGACATGGGGCTGGTCAACGTCGAGATCATGGTGCCCTTCGTGCGCACCGTGTCGCAGGCTCGGCGCGTGACCGAGATGCTCGCCGAGCGCGGCCTGAAGCGCGGCGCGGGCGGGTTGCGGCTGATCATGATGTGCGAGGTGCCGAGCAACGCGCTGCTCGCCGACCAGTTCCTCGAGTACTTCGACGGCATGTCGATCGGCTCGAACGACCTGACCCAGCTGACGCTGGGGCTGGACCGCGATTCCGGCCTGGAGCAGCTGGCCGAGGACTTCGACGAGCGCGACCCGGCGGTCAAGGCGCTGATCTCGCGGGCGATCAGCGCCTGCCGCGCGACCGGCAAGTACGTCGGCATCTGCGGCCAGGGGCCGAGCGACTACCCGGACTTCGCCGACTGGCTCGCGGCCGAGGGGATCGGGTCGATCTCGCTGAACCCGGACACGGTGGTCGACACCTGGCTGCGGCTGGCCGCCCGCTGACGCCGGGCCGCGCGACGGGGCGCCGGTGCTGCTGCTGCTGAGCACGGTCAAGCTGCTGTGCGAGATCGCGCTGCTGGCGCTGCTCGGGCAAGGCCTGCTGCACCTGCTGGCCGGCGCGCGGCGCGAACACAACCCGTTCTACCAGCTGCTGCGCATCCTGACGCGGCCCGTCACCGCGGCGGTGCGGCGGCTCGCGCCGCGGCGGGTGACGGATGCGCAGCTGCCGCTCGTCGCCTTCTGCCTGCTGGCGGTCGCGTGGCTGGTGGTGACGATCGAGAAGATCCGCCACTGCGTGGCGATCGGCATGGTGGGCTGCCGATGAGCGCGCGGCCGCCGCATGTCGCTGCCGGTGCCCGCGCCGGGCGGGGGCGGCCGGCGACGGCGGGTGGCTACGCGTTGCGGCGCGGCGCGGTCGCGCTGTGGCTGTTGCTGGGCGCGCAGGCGCGCGCGCTGGCGGTGCTCGACGCGATGGTCACGCGCTACCCCGAGCGCGCCTATGCGCTGGCCAGCCGCGCCCACCTGCACGCGCAGGCCGGCCGGCTGGACGAGGCGGTGGCCGATTACCGGCAGCTGCTCGTGCGCTGGCCCGACGACGCGGCGGCCTGGTTCAACCTGGGCTTCGTGCTCGAGCAGCTCGGCCGCCTCGACCAGGCGCTGGACGCGCTGCAGCGGGCGAGCGTGCTGCAGCCGACGCTGGACCGCGCGTGGTACGGCCAGGCGCTGGTGCTGATCCGCCAGCAGCGCTTCGACGCGGCCGCGGCGGCGCTGCAGCGCACCACCGAGCTGCAGCCGCTGAGCCCGCACGGCTGGTACCAGCTGGCGCGGGTGCAGCTCGAGCGCGGCCGACCCGACGAGGCGGCGGCAATCATCCGCCGGCTGCAGGGCTTCGAGCCGCGCGTGGCCGCGCAGCTGGTGCGCGAGACCGGTCTCGCGGTCGTGCGCTGACGGCCGCGTCGCCGCGGCTGCGCCCCTCGACTCACCGAGCATCGTGTCCGCCGCCACCCCACCGCCTGGCTACTGGCGCAGGGCCCGCCGGGTCACCGCGCTGCTGCTCGCGGCCTGGTTCGTGGTCACCTTTGGCACCGCGTACTTCGCGCGCGAGCTCGCCTTTCCGTTCTTCGGCTGGCCGTTCAGCTGGTGGGTGGCGGCGCAGGGTGCGCTGGTCGTGTACCTGCTGATCGTCGGCGGCTACGCCCGCTACATGCGCCGGCTCGACGCCGCCTGCGGCGTCGCCGAGGACGACTGAAGTGGCGCGCGCGCAGCCCGAAGCGGCGGCGGCGGCCGGGGCCGAGCGGCGGCGCTTCCGCCGGCAGCTCGACCGGATCTACGGCTGGTACGTCGGCGGCTTCATCGGCTTCGTGCTGGGCCTGGCGGCGCTGGAGCAGCTGGGCCTGTCGCGGCGCTCGATCGGCGTGATCTTCCTGCTGGCGACGGTTGCGCTGTACGCGGGCATCGGCGTGCTCAGCCGCACCTCGGACGCAGTCGAGTACTACGTCGCCGGCCGGCGCGTGCCGGCGGTCTACAACGGCATGGCCACCGCCGCCGACTGGATGAGCGCAGCGTCGTTCATCGGCATGGCCGGCACGCTGTACCTGACCGGCTACGGCGGCAACGCATTCATCCTCGGCTGGACCGGCGGCTACTGCCTGGTCGCGCTGTGCCTGGCGCCGTACCTGCGCCGCTTCGGGCAGTTCACGATCCCCGACTTCCTCGGCGCGCGCTACGCCGGCCACCTGCCGAGGGTGCTGGGCATGCTGGCGGCGATCCTGTGCTCGTTCACCTACGTGGTCGCGCAGATCTACGGGGTCGGGCTGATCACCACCCGGCTGTCGGGGCTGGCGTTCGAGCTCGGCATCTTCGTCGGCCTGGGCGGCGTGCTGGTGTGCTCGTTCCTCGGCGGGATGCGCGCGATCACCTGGACCCAGGTCGCACAGTACCTGGTGCTGATCGTCGCCTACCTGGTGCCGGTGGTCTGGCTGAGCGTCAAGCAGACCGGGGTGCCGGTGCCGCAGGCGATCTACGGCCTGCAGCTCGAGAAGGTCACTGCCGCCGAGCAGCGGCTGATCGACGACCCGAAGGAGCAGGAGGTGATCGCGGTCTTCCGCCGACAGGCGGACGAGCTGGCCGCGCGGCTCGCCGACGTGCCGGCGGCGCTGGCCGCGCAGCGCGCGGCCGCGCAGCAGCGCGCCGACGAGCTGTGGGCGGCCAACGGCTCGCTGGCCGAGATCCGCGCCGCCGAGAAGGCGCTGGCCGCGGTGCCGCCCAACGAGGCGGCCGCGACCGCCGCCTGGACCCGCGCGCAGGCCGCGGCCGAGGCGCGCGCGCAGCCGCTGGGCGGCATGCCGCGGCACGCGCAGCCCTACGCCGGTGATCCGCACGGCGACGCCGACGCGCGCCGCGCGTTCGACGAGTCGCGGCGCAACTTCCTCGCGCTGGTGTTCTGCCTGACCGTCGGCACCGCGGCGCTGCCGCACATCCTGGTGCGCTACTACACCACGCCGTCGGTGCGCGCGGCGCGCGAGTCGGTGACCTGGACGCTGCTGTTCATCGTGCTGCTGTACTTCACCGCGCCGGCGCTGGCGGTGCTGGTCAAGTACGAGGTCTTCGACGTGCTGGTGGGCACGCGCTTCGACCAGCTGCCCGACTGGATCGCCGCGTGGAGCCGGGTCGACCCGGCGCTGCTGAGCGTGAGCGACGTCAACCACGACGGCCGGCTGCAGCTGGGCGAGATGCAGATCGGCGGCGACATCATCATGCGCGCCACGCCCGAGATCGGCGGGCTGCCGTACGTGGTGTCGGGCATGGTCGCCGCCGGCGGCCTGGCGGCGGCGCTGTCCACCGCCGACGGGCTGCTGCTGACCACCGCGACCGCGCTGTCGCACGATCTGTACTACCGGATGATCGACCCGAATGCGTCGACTGCGCGCCGGGTCGCGATCTCCAAGGCGCTGCTGCTGGTGGTTGCGCTGCTGGCCGCCTGGGTCGCCGCGCAGAAGCCAGCGGACATCCTGTTCCTGGTCGCGGCGGCGTTCTCGTTCGCCGCCGCGGCCTTCTTCCCGGCGCTGGTGCTCGGCATCTTCTGGAAGCGGGCCAACCGCTGGGGCGCGTCGCTCGGCATGGTCGCCGGACTGGGCATCACCTTCTACTACATGGCGACGACCCAGCCGTGGCTGCGCGCGCTGTTCGGCGTGAGCGCGCCGATCGAGCTGTGGTGGGGCATCCACCCGATCTCGGCCGGGGTGTTCGGCGTGCCGCTGGGCTTCGCGGTGATCGTCGTCGTCAGCCTGCTGACGCCGCCGCCGGCGCCGCCGGTGCAGGACCTGGTCGAGTACGTCCGCTACCCCGGCGGGGGCGCGGCGCGCTGAGCGCGGATCGGCCGACATGCGGATCGGCCGACAAGCCGCGCGGTTATACTGGCGGGCTTCCAATCCTTGCCGCACCCACCATAGGCTGCCCAGCGGCGGCCGACGACGCACCCACGGGGCGGCTTCCTGCACGGAAACCACGAGGAGTCTGCATGCGTCATTACGAGATCGTGCTGCTGATCCATCCGGATCAGAGCGAACAGGTGCCGGCCATGCTCGAGCGCTACCAGACGCTCGTCACCGGCGGCGGTGGCCGCGTCCACCGCGTCGAGGACTGGGGCCGCCGCCAGCTGGCCTACCAGATCGAGAAGCTGGCCAAGGCGCACTACCTGTGCCTGAACATCGAGTGCGGCGCCGAGGTGCTGACCGAGCTCGAGACGGGCTTTCGCTTCAACGACGCAGTGCTGCGCCACCTGACGGTCGCGCGCGCCGAGGCGATCACCACGCCGTCGCCGCTGATGAAGGCGGCCGAGCGCGAGGAATCGCGCCGCGCGCCGGCGCCGCAGGCCAGCGCCGGCTGAGCGCCGGCTGCGGCCGGCCGGAGCCGAGCGCGCGCGTCCAGCGGCCACCTGCCGGGGGCGCACCTGAACCGCCTGCTGCTCGACGCCCGGCTCGCCGCCCGCGGTGCGCTGCGCTACACGCCGGCCGGGCTGCCCGCG
>CAZKCJ010000004.1:18963-28174 GCA_964550885.1 uncultured Rubrivivax sp.
GATCGCCAGATGCGCAAAGTCAGCGTGCAGCTGCGCGCGGTCGCGCTGGGTGCGGTGACGCCCGAGCTGCAGGCGCTGCCGCTGGGCGCGAGCGCGACCTTCGCCGGCTTCCTTGCGGCCGGGCGCAACGGGCGCGGCGTCGTGTTCCACGTGACCGAAGTCGATCCCGCCGACGCCGGCTGAACCCGAACGGCACCCCCATTCCCCATCTCCACCTCTAGAGGAGTCCACCATGCCCCCACCCCGCGGCAAAGGCCGTTCATCCAAGGACCGGCGCCCGAAGCGCAACCAGCAGTCGCTGCTGTTCCGCCGCAAGCGCTACTGCCGCTTCACCGTCGCCGGCGTCAAGGAGATCGACTACAAGGACCTGGACACGCTGCGCGACTTCATCGGCGAGAACGGCCGCATCACGCCGGCCCGCCTGACCGGCACGCGCGCGTTCTACCAGCGGCAGCTGACCACCGCGATCAAGCGCGCGCGCTTCCTCGCGCTGCTGCCCTACACCGACAAGCACCGGGTCTGAAGGGGAGGCGAAGCATGCAGATCATCCTGCTCGAGAAGATCGCCAAACTGGGCAACCTGGGCGACGTCGTCAAGGTCAAGGACGGCTACGCGCGCAACTACCTGATCCCGACCCGCCGGGCGCGCCGCGCCACTGCAGCGGCGATCCAGGAGTTCGAGGCGCGCCGCGCCGAGATCGAGAAGGCCGCCGCCGACAAGCTCGCCGCGGCGCAGGCGCTGGCCGACCGGCTTGCCGGCACGATCGTGCAGATCACGCAGAAGGCCGGGGTCGACGGGCGGCTGTTCGGCTCGGTCACCAACGCCGACATCGCGCAGGCGCTGGTCAAGCTCGGCCACGCGGTGGCCAAGGCGCAGGTGCGGCTGCCGCAGGGCCCGCTGAAGGCACTGGGCGAGTACCCGGTGACTGTCGTGCCGCACGGCGAGATCGTCGCCGAGGTGACGGTACAGGTGGTCGGCGAGGCGAACTGAGGCCGCTGCCGGCGCCCGGTCGAACGGAGCCGGCGGGGGTCGGCCGGCCTGGTCAGGCCGCAGCCCGCCTGAGCCGGATGCGCCGCGTCGCTGCTGGTGCCGGCGGTGACACCCCCGCTGCGCAGGTGCCGGCGAGTCATCCGGTCGCGCGGTGGCCGCACCCGGCGCGATTGCCGCGCAGGCCGGCGGCTGCAGGCTTGTGCACCGCCGCTGCACCGCTTGCCCCCAGCGGTATCCACAGCCGCAGCGCCGCGGCCCGCCTATCATCCAGCGCATGTCCACCGTCTTCGAGCCGCCCGGGCGCAGCGCCGCCGACACCGAGGTCGCGCGGCTGCGGGTGCCGCCCAACTCGGCCGAAGCCGAGCAGAGCGTGCTCGGCGGGCTGCTGCTCGACAACCTTGCGTGGGACCGCGCCGCCGACCTGCTGCGCGACGGCGACTTCTACCGCCACGAACACCGGCTGATCTTCGCGGCGATCGGCGCGCTGATCGGCGCCGAGCGGCCGGCCGACGTGATCACCGTGTTCGAGCACCTGCAGGCGCAGGGCAAGGCGCAGGACTGCGGCGGGCTGAGCTACCTGAATGCGCTCGCGCAGAGCGTGCCCAGCGCCGCCAACCTGCGGCGCTACGCCGAGATCGTGCGCGAGCGCGCGATCCTGCGGCGGCTGATCGCCGCCAGCGACGAGATCGCCACCCAGGCCTTCAACCCGCAGGGGCGGCAGGTCGCGCAGCTGCTCGACGAGGCCGAGGGCTTGATCCTCGCGATCGGCGAGGAGGGCGCGCGCACCCGCCAGGGCTTCCAGGGGATCGACAAGCTGGTCGCGGCGCTGATCGACCGGGTCAACGAGCTGGCCGAGAACGGCGCCGAAGAGGTCACCGGCGTGCGCACCGGCTTCTTCGAGCTCGACCGGATGACCGCCGGCCTGCAGAAGGGCGACCTGATCGTG
The DNA here is from genome assembly GCA_964550885.1 of uncultured Rubrivivax sp. Lineage (GTDB taxonomy): Bacteria > Pseudomonadota > Gammaproteobacteria > Burkholderiales > Burkholderiaceae_C > Rubrivivax. Next base: position 20,900 of record CAZKCJ010000004.1, read on the forward strand.
CTGGCGGCGCGGCCGTCGATGGGCAAGACCGCGCTCGCGCTGAACATCGCCGAGCACGTCGCCGTCGCCGAGGGGCTGCCGGCGCTGGTGTTCTCGATGGAGATGGGCGCGGCTCAGCTGGCGCTGCGCATGGTCGGCGCGCTCGGGCGGATCGATCAGCAGCACCTGCGCACCGGCGCGCTGCGCGACGAGGAGTGGGAGCGGCTGGCGGACGCGGTCGACCGGCTCGGGCGCGTGCAGCTGTACATCGACGAGACGCCGGCGCTGAACTCGGCCGAGCTGCGGGCGCGCGCGCGGCGCATGGCGCGCCAGTTCGGCGGCACGCTGGGCCTGATCGTCGTCGACTACCTGCAGCTGATGAGCGGCGCGAGCAGCTCGGAGGAGAACCGCGCGACCGAGATCGGCGAGATCTCGCGCGGGCTGAAGGCGCTGGCCAAGGAGCTGCAGTGCCCGGTGATCGCGCTGTCGCAGCTGAACCGCAGCGTCGAGAGCCGCAACGACAAGCGGCCGATGATGAGCGACCTGCGCGAGTCGGGTGCGATCGAGCAGGACGCCGACGTCATCATGTTCATCTACCGCGACGAGTACTACACCAAGGATGCCTGCAAGGAACCCGGGGTGGCCGAGATCATCGTCGCCAAGCAGCGCAACGGCCCGACCGGCCAGCTGAAGCTGACCTTCCTGAAGCCGCTGACGCGTTTCGAGAACCTCGCCGCCGCGTCTGGCGACTACTGACGCGGCCGGCAAGGGCACCTGGCCGCGCCCGGCCGCGGGTCACAGCCCCAGGTAGGCCTCTTTCACGCGCGGGTCGTCGAGCAGGTCGGCGCCGCTGCCTTCGAGCACGATGCTGCCGTTCTCCAGCACGCAGGCGCGGTCGGCGAGTTGCAGCGACGCGGCGACGTTCTGCTCGACGAGCAGGATCGTCATGCCCTGCGCGTGCAGCTCGCGGATCGCGCGGAAGACCTCGCCGACGAGGGCCGGCGACAGGCCGAGCGATGGCTCGTCGAACATGATCAGGCGCGGCGCGCCCATCAGGCAGCGGCCGATCGCGAGCATCTGCTGTTCGCCGCCGGACAGCGTGCCGGCGAGCTGCGCGGCGCGCTCGTGCAGACGCGGGAACATCGCGAACACGCGCTCCAGCGTTGGCGCGGCGTGCGCGCGCGCGCGCGGCAGCATCGCGCCGAGCTGCAGGTTTTCGAGGACGCTGAGCGACGGGAACACCTGCCGCCCCTCGGCGACCTGGCCGACGCCGAGGTTGCACACGCGGTGGCTGCCGAGGCCGGCGATCTCGCTGCCGTCGAAACGGATCGAGCCGCTGCGCGGCTTCAGGATGCCGGCGATGGTGTGGATCAGCGAGGTCTTGCCGGCGCCGTTCGCGCCGACCAGCGCGACGATCTGGCCGGCGCCGACCTGCAGGCTGACGCGGTCGAGCGCCTGCGCGTCGCCGTAGAACACCGAGAGATCGCGGACTTCGCGCATGGCCGGGCGGCTGCGGTCGCGTGGCGCCTGCTCAGGCCGGCGCGGTGCCGAGATAGCTCTCGAGCACGCGCGAGTCGTTCGTGACCTGCTGCGGCGTTCCCGACGCGATGATCTCGCCGTGGTGCAGCACGTACACGCGCTGCGCGAGCGCCATCACTGCGCGCATCACGTGCTCGATCAGCAGGATCGTCACGCCGTGCTCGGTGTTCAGACGCTTGAACGCGGCGACCATCTGGTCGGTCTCGGTCGGGCGCAGCCCGGCCATCACCTCGTCGAGCAGCAGCAGCGCCGGCTCGGTCGCGAGCGCGCGCGCGACTTCGAGCCGCTTGCGGTCGGGCAGCGTCAGCGCCGACGCAGGCCGGTCGCGCTGCGACCACATCTCGACGAGGCGCAGCGCGCGCTCGGCACGCATGCGCGCGCGCCGCGCATCGGCGGTGCCGCGAAAGCCGCCGACCATCAGGTTCTCGATCACCGTCATGTCGGCGAAGGGCTTGACGATCTGGAAGGTGCGGCCGATCCCGGCGGCGCAGACGCGGTCCGCGCGCCAGCCGTGGATCAGCGCGCCCTGGAAGCTGATCGTTCCCGCGTCGGGCGCGAGCGTGCCGGCGATCAGGTTGAACAGCGTGGTCTTGCCGGCGCCGTTCGGGCCAATGAGTGCGACGATCTCGCCGCGCGCGACGGTGAGCGACGCGCGCGCGACCGCCTGCAGCCCGCGAAAGCTGCGCGAGACAGAGGCGACTTCGAGCATCGCCTGCGCAGGATCGGGCGCGGCCACTCAGGCGTCCTCGTCGCGCTGCGGGTCGGCGCGCGTGAAGCCCAAGCGCCGCGCCAGGATCGGCCAGATGCCGTGCGGCATGAACGAGATCGCGAGGCCGAGCGCGATGCCGTAGAGGATCTGCTTGGCGCCGGGGATCTCGTAGCCCGAGCTCGTCAGCAGCTGGTTGATGCCTTCGGACGCTGCGGTCAGCACCGCGGCGCCGAGGATCGGGCCGAACAGCGTGCCGACGCCGCCGATGATCGGCGCGAGGATGATCTCGATCGACCGGCTGATGTGGAAGATCTGCTCCGGGAAGAGGTTGTTGTAGTAGAACGCGAAGAAGACGCCGGCGAGCGCCGTCATGCCGGCCGAGATCTGGATCGCATACATCTTGTAGCGGAAGGTGTCGACGCCGGCGGCGCGCGCTGCCTCCTCGTTGTCGCGGATCGCGCGGAAGTAGTAGCCCAGCCGCCCGCGCAGCAGCCACGCCGAAGTGAGGAAGCCGAGCGTCGCGAACGCGAGCGCGAGGTAGTAGAACATCAGCGGGTGGCCGCGCAGGTGCAGCAGGTCGAACCGGTCCTGCTGCACGACCTTCAGGAAGAAGCCGCCGGTCGCGCCGACCCACGTGAAGTGGTCGAAGCCGATGCGCGTGAACTCGGCGAACGCGATCGTCAGCAGCGCGAAGTAGGTGCCGCCGATGCCGAAGCGAAACGCGAGCCAGCCGATCGCCGACCCGGCCGCGACGCACACCGCGACCGCGGCAAGCATGCCCAGCCAGGGGTTCAGCGCGAAGTGCTGGAACAGCGCCGCCGAGGTGTACGCGCCCAGGCCGACGAACAGGGCGTGGCCGAGCGAGAGCTGGCCGCAAAAGCCCATCATGATGTTCCACGCCTGGCCGACGAAGGCGAAGTACAGGATGATGATCATCACCGACAGCAGGTAGCGGTCGAGCGCGAGGGGCAGCAACAGCAGCACCGCGAGCAGCAGCAGCAGGGCCAGGCGCGCGCGTCGCATCGGCCTACTTGCCCTTGAACAGGCCCTGCGGCCGGAACGCGAGCACGAGGATCATCAGGCCGAAGGAGAGCATGCTCTTCGCCGACGGCGTGATCAGCAGCCCGGCGACCGACTCGGACACGCCGATCAGCAGCCCGCCGGCGAGCGCGCCGACCATCGAGCCGAGGCCGCCGATGATCACGATCACGAACGCGAGCAGTGTGTACGCCGGGCCGAGCATCGGCGTCACGTCGACGAGCAGCGCGAGCAGGCAGCCGGCGACGCCGACGCACGCCGCGCCGAGCCCGAAGGTGACGGCGTAGAGGTGCTTGACGTTCAGCCCGATCACCTGCGCGCCGAGCAGGTTGTCGGCGCAGGCACGGATCGCGCGGCCGAACGCGGTGTAGCGAAAGATCGCGTAGAGCAGCGCGCACGCGGCGAGCGAGACGACGGCGCAGATCACGCGCACCTTGTCGACGAGCAGCGGGCCGAGCTGGTAGGAGTCGAGCGCGTAGTCGACCTGCACGTTGCGCGCGTCGGGGCCGAACGCGATCAGCAGCGCGTTCACCAACACCAGCGCGACCGCGAGCAGCAGGATGAACTGCGAGTGCTCGGGCCGGTCGATGAAGGGGTTGATGATCGCGCGCTGCAGCAGGTAGCCGATGCCGAAGAACGCAAGCGCGACCGGCGCGAGGATCCACAGCGGGTCGAGCCCGGCGAGCGCGAACGCGAACACCGCCGCGTACATCGCGACCGTCATCAGCTCGCCGTGCGCGAAGTTGACAATGCGCACGACGCCGTAGATCACCGACAGGCCGAGCGCCATCAGGCCGTAGACGAGGCCGGTGAGCAGGCCGCTCACGACGATGTTGACGACGGCCTCTACCGGCACGTGCGGGTCTCCGGATCGTGGGGGGCGGGCGGCGGCGCCGCTGGTGCCGGCTGCTGCGCCGGCGATGCACGCCCGCCGCGCCGGCACGGGCGCCACGCCAGCCGCTGCGGCGGATGCGCGCCGGTGCGGGTCGCGACCCGCCGGTCAGCGGCTGCGTCGGGCGCTGCCGCCGGTACGCGGTACGTCAACCCCGCTGCGTCCAGCCGGGCACCGGGAAGACCGGCGCCATCTGCGCGGCCACCTGCGGCAGCACCACCGTCGGCTGGCCGTTGCGGTTCTGGATGCAGGCCGACGCGATCTTCGTGTTCTGTCCCTTCTCGTTGAAGCTGATCGGCCCGCCGACCATCATGTGGTCGGTGATGTTGGTCTGCCGCAGCGCGTTGACCAGCGCCGTGCCGTCGGCGCTGCCGGCACGCTTGAAGGCATCGGCGGCGATCATCATCGCCTCGAAGGTGAAGCCGACGTTCAGCGCGTGGAACATCAGCTTCTCCTGCGGGAACTGCCTGACGAACTGCGCCTCGATGCGCTTCGTGAGCGCCGCGTTCGGGTTGTACCAGGGCACGTTGGAGATGCAGTAGTCGGAGTACCGGTTGCCCAGCGCCTTGTAGAACTGCGCCTCGTACATGCCGGGCGAGCCCGGGCTCACGATGCCCTGGGGCGACCAGCGCTGCTTCACCAGTTCGCGCACCAGCAGGATCGCGTCGTTCAGGCGGCTCACCAGCAGGATGAAGTCGGCGTTGGTGGCCTTGGCCTTGGCGACCTCGACCGACAGGTCGCGCGCCTCGCGGTCGTAGGAGATCGTGTCGACGACCTTGAACGGCAGGTAGTCGAGCCTCGGCAGGATCGCCTTGATGCCGTTGGCCATCGACATGCCGAAAGTGTCGTTCACGTGCATGAACACCGCGGTGCGCGGTGCGCTGCTGGTCGCCTGGAACAGGTCGCGCGTGAGCCCCAGGCCGTTGCGGATGAGGTCGCCCGCGCTGGGGAAGTTGCGGAAAGTGTACTTGTAGCCCTGCTCGGTGATCTGCGGCGCCGCGGCGATGTTCACCACCAGCGGCACCTTGCGCTGCTCGGCCACCTGCGCGATCGCGGCGGTGGGTCCCGAGTCGAAGGCGCCCATCAGCACCTGCGCGCCCTCGTCGATGAGCTTCTCGGCGCGCGAGCGCGCGACGTCGACGTTCGACTCGATGTCGGCGTTCATCAGCTCGACGTCGACACCGTACATCTCGCGCAGCAGCGCCGGCGCGATGTCGGCGCCGCGCTGGCACGACTGCCCGATGAACGCGAGCGCCCCCGAGCGCGGCAGCAGCACGCCAACCTTCAGCTTCTTCGGCTGGGCGCGCACGATCGCCGGCGCGGCGAGCGCGCCGGCGCCGACCGCGGCGAGGGTGCTGAACTGGCGACGGGTGATTCGGGTCATGCAGGTCTCCTGGTGTTGGACCGCGCAGCGCGAGCGATGCACACGCGCATGCGCGCGCCGCGGCAATGAATGGGTTACGCTAACACGACTCGGCAACCGTGTGGCGCGGGGAATTCCCGGCCGGCGCAGCCGCGGTGTCGCGTCGATCGCCGCTGCGCGCGGCTGCCGGCAGCGTTCGCGCCGGCAGCCGGCCGGGCCGGTCGGCGTCGCCGCTGCGCACTGGTGTGCCAGCTGCGACGGCGACGATGTCGGCCCGGGCTATACCCACGGTGCACGGTCGCGGTCGCGTCCGGCGCTACGCTTGGCGCGGATCCAGCTGCAGCGCCGATCGCAGACGAACGATGAGGAACGACCCGGCCCCCGCCGTCCTGTGTCTGAGTGCCCCCGAGGTCGCGCGGCTGGTGCGTCGCCGCGGGCTCGACGCGGTGATCAGCGGCATCGCCGCGCGTATCGAAGCCGATCTCGCGCGCTGGCCCGCGTTCGACAAGCGTGCGCGCGTGGCCACCCATTCGGCCGACGGCGTGATCGAGCTGATGCCGATCAGCGACGCGACGCACTACGCGTTCAAGTACGTGAACGGGCACCCGAAGAACCCGCGCGTCGGCCTGCCGACGGTGATGGCCTTCGGCGTGCTGGTCGAGGTCGCGACCGGCGCGCCGCGGCTGCTGGCCGAGATGACGCTGACCACCGCGATCCGCACCGCGGCGATGTCGGCGCTGGCCGCGCAGCGGCTGGCGCGGCCGGGCAGCCAGCGGCTGGCGCTGATCGGCAACGGCGCGCAGGCCGAGTTCCAGGCGATCGCGCTGCGCGCGCTGACCGGTGTGCGCGAGCTGCGCCTGTACGACCTGGACGCGGCCGTGACCGCGAAGCTGGTGCGCAACCTGGCGGGCGCCGGCTTCGAGCTGCAGCGCTGCGCCAGCGTGGCCGACGCCGTGCGCGGGGCCGACATCGTGACCACGCTGACGGCCAACCGTGCGCGCGCGGCGATCGTCACCCCCGAGATGGTCGAGCCGGGCATGCACCTGAACGCGGTCGGCGGCGACTGCCCGGGCAAGACCGAGCTGCACCCGCAGGTGCTGGCCGGCGCATCGGTCTTCGTCGAGTATGAGCCGCAGACCCGCGTGGAGGGCGAGCTGCAGCAGCTGCCGGCCGAGTTCCCGGTGACCGAGTTCTGGCGCGTCGTTGCCGGCGAGCATCCGGGGCGGCGCTCGCCGGCGGACGTGACGGTGTTCGATTCGGTCGGCTTCGCGCTCGAGGACTTCTCGGCGCTGTGCTGGCTGCACGACGCGGCGCGCGCCGACGGGGTCGGGCAGCCGATCGAGCTGATCCCGGCGATCGCCGATCCGCGCGACCTGTACGCGCTGCTGCGCGACGAAGCGGCGCCAGGCTGACAGGCGCCCGGCGGCGCCGCACTCAAGTGCGGACGAACAGCGTGACCAGCGGCTCGTCGCCGACCTGGCGACTGCAGTGGCCGTGGACTGCGGCGTCGAAGCTGGCGCCCGGCGGCAGCGTGTCGGCGCTGTAGAAGTGCTCGCCCGGACCGAAGCGGCGGGTGCTGCCGTCGTGCAGCCCGATCTCGATCGTGCCGCGCAGCACGAACAGCCACTGCGGCGTCGTCGTGCAGTGGAAGGCGCTGCGAAAACCCACCGGACTCGCGCGCAGCTGCCAGCCGCTGCTGGGCAGCAGCGCCGACAGCCGCGCCTGCGGCGTGCCCTGGTCGAGCGCGATCGGCTC
>CAZKCJ010000005.1:0-4892 GCA_964550885.1 uncultured Rubrivivax sp.
CCGAGCCGGCCGCGCGCCCGACGGCTTCCATCGCCATCGCGCCGAACAGGTAGGGGATCAGGCCGCCGATGAACAGGCCGATGATCACGCGCGGGTTGGACAGGTCGAAGCTGGCGATGATGCCGCGAGACTCGAGCGAGTGCGTGTAGTCGGCGAACAGCACCAGCGCGGCCAGGCCGGCCGAGCCGATCGCGTAGCCCTTGGTCACCGCCTTGGTGGTGTTGCCGACCGCGTCGAGCGGGTCGGTGATGTCGCGCACGCTGTCGGGCAGCTCGGCCATCTCGGCGATGCCGCCGGCGTTGTCGGTGATCGGGCCGTAGGCGTCGAGCGCGACGACGATGCCCGCCATCGACAGCATCGAGGTGGCGGCCACCGCGATGCCGTACAGGCCGCCGAGCCAGTAGGACGCGACGATCGCTGCGCACACCAGCAGCACGGGCACCGCGGTCGACTTCATCGATACGCCGATGCCGGCGATGATGTTGGTCGCGTGACCGGTGGTCGAGGCCTGCGCCACGTGCTGCACCGGCTTGAACTGGGTGCCGGTGTAGTACTCGGTGACCCAGACGATCAGGCCGGTGAGCACCATGCCCACCACCACGCACAGCCACAGGTTCATCACCGAGGTGTGCGCACGCGAGAGGTCCGCGCCCGCGAACATCCACGAAGTGATCGGCCAGGCGGCCACCGTGGCGATCGCGCCGGCCCAGGCCAGGCCGCGGTACAGCGCTGGCATCACGTTGGTCTGGCCCGGTTTCGCCTTCACGAACATCGCGCCGATGATCGACGCGACGATCGACAGGCCGCCCAGCGCGAGCGGGTAGACCACCGCCTGCAGCTCGGCACCCTCGAGCATCAGCGAGCCGAGCAGCATCGTCGCGATCAGCGTCACCGCATAGGTCTCGAACAGGTCGGCGGCCATGCCGGCGCAGTCGCCGACGTTGTCGCCGACGTTGTCGGCGATCACCGCCGGGTTGCGCGGGTCGTCCTCGGGGATGCCGGCCTCGACCTTGCCCACCAGGTCGGCGCCGACGTCGGCGCCCTTGGTGAAGATGCCGCCGCCCAGCCGCGCGAAGATCGAGATCAGCGAGGAGCCGAAGGCCAGGCCGAGCAGCGGCTTGAGCGTGGCCGAGTCGGGCGCGGCCAGCCCGCCGATGGCCAGGAAGAACACGCCCACGCCGATCAGACCCAGGCCCACCACCAGCATGCCGGTGATCGCGCCGCCCTTGAACGCGATGTCCAGCGCCGGGCCGATGCCCTGGGTGGCTGCCTGCGCGGTGCGCACGTTGGCGCGCACCGACACGTTCATGCCGATGAAGCCGCAGGCCCCCGACAGCACCGCGCCGATCACGAAGCCGATCGCGGTGGTGATGCCCAGGAAGACCGCGATCAGCACCGCGAGCACCACGCCGACGATCGCGATCGTGCGGTACTGGCGCGCCAGATAGGCGGCCGCACCTTGTTGCACGGCGCCGGCGATCTCCTGCATGCGGGCATTACCCGCGTCCTGCCTCAGGATCCAGCCGCGCTGGACGAAGCCGTAGATCACGGCCGCAAGGCCGCAGGCCAGCGCTGCGTACAGCGCCATCGTGGTGCTCATGGAAGTTGTTCCTTTTCGCTGAAGGGACCCGGGGAGGCGGCGCTGCGCCCGCACGGGCGGACAGCGCGGACGGCCGATGCCGGTGGCGGCGGGCCGTGGGCGCGAAGCGCGGGGCGGAATACTACGGGAAAACGCGCGGCCCCCGATAGGACGCCGGCCCAACGCGGTGTCAGGTCGGGGCAAGGGCGATCCCTAGAATGCAACGCCCGCGCGCCGTGGGCGTGCGCGACGACCAGGGGGATGCCGATGAGCCTGCACAACGTGACGCCCGGACCGAACGCGCCGGAGGAGTTCAACGTGATCATCGAGATCCCGATGAACGCCGACCCGATCAAGTACGAGGTCGACGACGAGAGCGGGGCGCTGTTCGTCGACCGCTTCATGAACACCGCGATGCACTACCCGTGCAACTACGGCTACATCCCGAGCACGCTGGCCGACGACGGCGACCCGGTGGACGTGCTGGTGATCACGCCGGTGGCGCTGATTCCGGGCGTGGTCGTGCGCTGCCGGCCGCTGGGCGTGCTGATGATGGACGACGAGGCCGGCGGCGACAACAAGCTGCTCGCGGTGCCCACCCGCAAGAGCCTGTCGCTGTACTCCGACTGGGAGAAGCCGAGCGACCTGAACCCGATGCGGCTGAACTCGATCGAGCACTTCTTCAAGCACTACAAGGACCTGGAGCCCGGCAAGTGGGTCAAGGTCCAGGGCTGGGAAGGCCCCGAGAAGGCCAAGGACGAGGTCCGCGCCGGCATCGCCAACTACCAGCGCAGCCGCGCGGCGGCGGCGAAGAAGTAGCGGCTCGGCCGCGGCTCGCCCGCGACGCAGCGCGCGTGCCGCAGCGCGGCGCACCCGGTTGCCGCCATGCCGGCCATCGGTGCGGCTGCCACCGACCCGCCCGCCACCGACCCGCCCGCCACCGATCCGCCCGCCACCGATCCGTCTGCAGCGGCCCGCGTTTGCAGGCCGCCCGCGCCGCTGCAGCCAGCAGGCCTCAACCGGCAGCCGGCGCGCGGAACGGGCTGTGCTCGCGCAGCTCGTCGACGTAGGCGTCGATGCCGGCGTCCTCGTGCGCGAGGTAGCGGGCGACCGCGTCGGCGAAGGCCGGGTGCGCGAGCCAGTGCGCGGACGCGGTGGCGGCCGGCAGCAGGCCGCGCGCGAGCTTGTGCTCGCCCTGCGCGCCACCCTCGAAGCGGCGAAAGCCGCGCGCGATGCACCAGGCGAGCGGCTGGTAGTAGCAGGCCTCGAAGTGCAGGCACGGCAGCTGCCGCGTGCAGCCCCAGTAGCGGCCCCAGGCCAGGCCGCGCGCGGCGTCGACGGCGATCAGCGACGCGGCGATGCGCTCGCCGCCGACCGACGCGACGAACAGCACCCAGTGCGCCGACAGGTCACGCTGCATGCCGGCGAAGAAGGCCGGGCTCAGGTACGGCGCGCCGCCGTGGGCCGCATAGGTGTTCGCATAGCAGCGGTAGAAGAAGGCCCACAGCGGCGCGTCGATCTGCACGCCCTCGTGCACCGTGAAGGTCACGCCGGCCTCGGCCACGCGCCGGCGCTCCTGCGCGATCTTGCGGCGCTTGTCGCGCTGCAGGCCGCGCAGGAACTCGTCGAAGTCGGCGTACGGGCGATCGGCGCGGTTGTGCCAGTGGAACTGCACGCTGCGGCGCTGCAGCCAGCCGGCGGCTGCGGCAGTGGCGAGGTCGGCGTCGTCGCCGAACAGCAGGTGCGCCGACGAGCACTGGGACTGCGCGGCCAGTGCCTGCACTGCCGCCAGCAGCCGGCGGCGCGAGCGCTCGTCGACCGCCAGCAGCCGGCTGCCGGCCACCGGCGTGAACGGCACCGCGACCACCAGCTTCGGGTAGTAGCGCAGGCCGTGGCGGCGGTAGGCCTCGGCCCAGGCCCAGTCGAACACGTACTCGCCGTACGAGTGCGCCTTGCGCCACGCGCTGCAGCCGGCCAGCAGCTCGCCGTCGCGCTGCAGCGTCAGCAGCTGCAGCGTCCAGCCGGTGGCCGGCACCGCGCTGCCCGAGTCGTGCAGCGCGCGCAGGTACTCGTGGCGCATGAACGGCGTCGGCTGTGGCTGGCGTTCGAGCAGTGCGTTCCACCGCGCGGCGTCGACCGCCGCCGGGTCGGCGTGCACCGCGAGCTGCACCGACTCGGGCCTGGCCTGCATGGCGGGGAAGTCTAGGCGCCGCTGCTTCGCCCCGCTGCCGGCAGGCGCGTGCACGCGGCCGGCGCCGCGGCGATCCATGTTTAAATCGGCGCCGAGACACTGCCTGCGCGAAGACCGCCCATGAAACAGATCACTGCCATCATCAAGCCGTTCAAGCTCGAGGAGGTCCGCGAGGCGCTGGCCGACGTCGGCGTGTCGGGCCTGACCGTGACCGAGGTCAAGGGCTTCGGCCGGCAGAAGGGCCACACCGAGCTGTACCGCGGCGCCGAGTACGTGGTCGACTTCCTGCCCAAGGTCAAGGTCGAGGTGGTCGTGCGCGACGACGACGTCGAGCGCTGCATCGAGGCGGTGGTGCGCGCGGCGCGCACCGGCAAGATCGGCGACGGCAAGATCTTCGTCGCGCCGATCGAGCAGGTGGTGCGGATCCGCACCGGCGAGATCGACGAGGCCGCGGTCTGACGGCCGCCGCTGCGTGCGGCGCCGTGCTGCTGCCGGCTGCGCGGCGGCCGCGTCGAGCGCAGCGCCGCGCAGCGTGGCAGCCGCTGCCACCGCGCCTCAGGTGAGCGAGTAGTCGTCGGGCGCGGTCGCGCTGGCGGCGAGCGCCTGCAGCCGCGCCAGCAGCGCCGCCGGGTCGGCGTCCACCTGCAGCAGCGCGCGCTGCGCCGGGGCCACGTAACCGGCCGCGGCCGCGTGGTCGACGAAGGCGAGCAGCGGGTCGTAATAGCCGCCGGCGTTGAGCAGGCCCACCGGCTTGTCGTGATAGCCGAGCTGGCGCCAGGTCCAGACCTCGAACAGCTCCTCCAGCGTGCCCAGCCCGCCGGGCAGCGCGACGAAGGCGTCGCTGCGCTCGGCCATTAGCCGCTTGCGCTCGTGCATCGTCTGCACCACGTGCAGCTCGCTCAGGCCCGGGTGGCCGTGCTCGCGGTCCAGCAGCGACTGCGGAATCACGCCGGTCACCGCCGCGCCGGCAGCCAGCGCGGCGTCGGCCAGCAGCCCCATCATGCCGGCGCGGCCGCCGCCGTAGACCAGCCGCCAGCCGCGTGCGCCGATCAGCCGGCCGAGCTCCTCGGCGGCCGCCGCCCAGCGCGGGTCGTGACCGCGGCGCGAGCCGCAGAACACGCA
>CAZKCJ010000005.1:4902-5888 GCA_964550885.1 uncultured Rubrivivax sp.
CACGCACAGCGCGAGCGGCCGCGCCTCAGCCATCGAAGCGCTGCCACAGCGCCGCCAGCCAGATCGCGCCGCACAGCAGCAGCGCCAGCAGCACCGCGGCGCTGCCCAGGTCCTTGGCCTGCTTGGCCAGCGGGTGGCGTTCGAGCGAGATCCGGTCCACCGTGTGCTCGATCGCCGAGTTCAGCAGCTCGACGATCAGCACCAGCACCACCGCGGCGCCGAGCAGCGCGATCTGCACCCAGTCGCGCCCGACCCAGAAGGCTGCGGGCAGCAGCACCAGCGCCAGCACCAGCTCCTGACGGAACGCGCTCTCCTGCGAGAACGCGCAGCGCAGGCCAGCGACCGAGTGGCCCGCGGCGCGCACGATCCGGTCCAGGCCGGTTCGTCCCTTGTACGGTTGCGGCTGCATCGGCCGGCATTCTGCCGTGCCCGGCGTGCGTGGCCGCTCAGCGCGGCGGCGGCGTCGGGGCGAGCAGCAGCCGGGTGCCGGCGATCCGGTCGTGCAGGTACTGCCGCTGCGGGCTCGCGCGCGTGAGCGCCGCATAGCCGAGCACGCCGGCCGCGACCACGCCGGCGATCGCCGCGGTCGAGTGCAACTGCGCCGCCCAGGCCGCCAGCAGCGCCGGCAGGAACCACAGCCAGCTCAGCAGGTAGCGCAGCAGCGCGCGCGCCGGCGTCGGCGGGCGACCGTCGCGTCCGACGAGCTGGATCCGCCAGGTCTTCATCGCCAGCGTCTGGCCGCTGCGCGACCAGAACCACACGAAGTACAGCCCGAGAACGACGAACAGCGTGAGCTGCAGGCCGCGCAGGCCGTGCAGCGCGTGACGCTGCTGCACCAGCAGCCCGTAGGCCAGCCCGGTTGTCATGACCACGCCGAACAGCAGCACCCCTTCGTACGCGAAGCAGGCCAGGCGCCGGCGCAGCGACGCCGGCTCGCCGCCCGCGGCAGCGCGGGCCGGGGTCATCGGGCCGGAGCGGAGGCCGCG
>CAZKCJ010000005.1:5898-23997 GCA_964550885.1 uncultured Rubrivivax sp.
GGGCCCACCGCTGCCAGCCGCGGTCTGCGCAGGCGCCGCCGGCGCCGCCAACTCCGGGTCGGCAACGTTGGCTCGGGGTGGGACCGCGGTAGCAGCCGAAGTGCGCGCCGAAGCCCTGGCCGGTGCCGCGGCTGGTCCGGTTGGCGCCAGGTCGGTGCGCGGCAGCAGCGTCTTGCGGTCGACGTGGTCGACCGGCACCGTTGCCCGGTGCTTGGGTCGCTCGTCCTGCAGCGGGGCGGAGCGCGTCTGCGAGATCAGCTTGGTCGTCGCCCCGGGCCCGACCTGGACCAGCGTCGGCGCGATCGCCCGGGGGGTTGGCGGCGTGGCGGCCGTCGCCGGCCCGTTGCTGCGGGTTCCCGCCGGTGCGCCGCGCGCCTGCTTGGCGCCCGCGCCCGCGTTCGGCGCGCGCGGAATGGTGCGTGCGCTCTTGGCCAGGGCCCGCCGCTGCTCGGCCGGCAATGCCCGATACGCGTCCCAGGCTGCGGCGCGGTCCTGGGTGTTGATCTGCCGGGCCTGCTGGAACTGCAGCCGCGCCTGGCCGCGCTCGGCCGGCGACAGCTGCGACCACTGCTCCATTCGCTCCTGCACGCGTGCGCGCTCGTCCGCCGGCATCGACGGGATGCGCGCGGCGACCTCCAGCCACTTCTGCTTGCGGGCGGCGTCGATCCCGGCCCAGTCGTCCTTCAGCGGCGCCAGCGCCGCCTGCTGCGCAGGGCTGAGCGATCGCCAGCTCGGACCGGCAGCGCTGGCGTCGGCGGCGACGGCCGGTGCGAGCGCCGCCAGTGCCAGCGCGGCCAGCGCCAGCAGCCGTGTCGCGCGCCCGACGCGAGCCGGTCGGGCCCGCTGGTGCCTGCCAACCCGGATGCAGCTCACGGCTCGGCGCGCTTCAGGAACTCCAGGAAACCGGGGTCGCGGTACGCCGCCGGCGGCAGGTCGTCGGCGAGCAGCGCGGTGTCGACCTCGGCGGCGGCGCGAATCTCGGCTTCCTCGTGCAGCTGCTGGATCACCAGCAGCCCGACGGCCAGCACCAGCGCCGGCAGCGCCGACCCGAGCCACACCCACCAGGACCCGCGCCGGCCCAGGCTCAGGCTGCCGTCGGCGGCGGCGCGCACCGCAACCGGCCGCGGCTCCAGGGTCTGGACCACCCCCAGCTCGCGCGCGCGCCGCACCGCCTGCTCACGCGCGACCCGCAACCGCTCGCCCAGGTCGTGCGGCAGCCGCTCGGCCTGTTCGTCGAGGGTGGCGGCCACGCGCAGCGCGAACTGCGCCTGCAGCGCATCGAGCCGGGAGTCGGGCGGTGGTGGATTCATGGCTTCAGACCCTTGGCGGCCAGGGCGGCGGCCAGCGCCTGGACCGCCCGAAAGCAGTGTGTCTTCACGCTGCCGGTGGTGCAACCCATCACCGCGGCGGTCTCGGCGACATCCAGGTCCTCCCAGTAACGCAACAGGAAGGCCTCGCGTTGACGCGCGGGCAGCGCGGCGACCTCGAACTCGATCAGCGCGAGGGTCTGGGCGCGCGACAGCCGCTCGACCGGGCTGGTCGCCTGCGGCTCGTCGCGGGTGGCGGCCAGCGCGTCCAGCAGTTCGGCTGGGTCGTCGTCGGCGCCGGCCTGCAGGTCCGAGAAGTTCTGCAGCACCGCCTGGCGCGTCTTCTGACGGCGGAACCAGTCGATGGTCGCGTTCGACAGGATGCGCGCGAAGATCATCGGCAATTCGGCAGCCGCGCGGTCGGCGTAGTGCTCGGCCAGCCGGATCATCGCGTCCTGGACGATGTCGAGCGCCGAGTCGTCGTCACGAACGGCGTAGGCGGTGCGCTTGAAGGCCCGCCGCTCGACGCTCCTGAGGAAGTCCGACAGTTCTTGCTCGGTGGCCAAGGGCCGGCGTCCGCGGCGGCACCCCACGCTGGGCAGGCGGCGATTATGACCGTGGCCCGACTGCGGCCTTGCCCGCGGGAATCGAGGCGGGCGTTGGGCATAATGCTGCTTCGCACAAGGCGCACAGGGGCAGCCGCCGCAGGCTCCGCGCGCGGCTTGGCGCGCGTCGTGCCGCACCGCGTTTCCGAATCCGCCTCACGAGGGCGCGAAGAGGGACACCGATGGTCTTTCGTTCCCGAAATTCGCAAAGGGTCAATCCATGGACATCTCCCCCACCGAACTCAAGCGCGCGGCCACCGCGCAGCCGCCCGCGCAGGCGCCCGAAGAGCTGAACGGCTCGCAGATCCTGGTGCGCTGCCTGCAGGCCGAAGGCGTCAAGTACCTGTGGGGCTACCCCGGCGGCGCGGTGCTGTACATCTACGACGAGCTGTACAAGCAGGAGTCGATCCAGCACATCCTGGTGCGGCACGAACAGGCGGCCGCGCACGCCGCCGACGGCTACGCCCGCGCCACCGGCGAGGTCGGCGTCGCCGTCGTGACCTCCGGCCCGGGGGTGACCAACGCGGTCACCGGGATCGCGACCGCGTACATGGATTCGATCCCGCTGGTCGTGATCACCGGGCAGGTGCCGACGCCGGCGATCGGCCTGGACGCGTTCCAGGAGTGCGACACCGTCGGCATCACCCGGCCGGTGGTCAAGCACAACTTCCTGGTCAAGGACGTGCGCGACCTGGCGCTGACGATCAAGAAGGCCTTCCACATCGCGCGCACCGGCCGGCCCGGGCCGGTGGTGGTCGACATCCCGAAGGACGTGTCGGTCGCCACCTGTGCGTTCGCGTACCCCGAGCGCATCGAGATGCGCTCGTACAACCCGGTGAAGAAGGGCCACGGCGGCCAGATCCGCAAGGCGGTGCAGCTGCTGCTCGAAGCCAAGCGCCCCTACATCTACACCGGCGGCGGCGTCGTGCTCGGCGAGGCGACGGCCGAGCTGCGCCAGCTGGTCGACCTGCTGGGTTTTCCCTGCACCAGCACGCTGATGGGGCTGGGCGCGATTCCCGCGAGCGACCCGCGCTTCCTGGGCATGCTCGGCATGCACGGCACCTTCGAGGCGAACATGTCGATGCAGCACTGCGACGTGCTGCTGGCGGTGGGCGCGCGCTTCGACGACCGCGTGATCGGCAATCCGCAGCACTTCGCGCAGGTCGAGCGCAAGATCATCCACGTGGACATCGACCCGTCGTCGATCTCCAAGCGGGTGAAGGTCGACGTGCCGATCGTCGGCGACGTGAA
Organism: uncultured Rubrivivax sp.; assembly: GCA_964550885.1. Lineage (GTDB taxonomy): Bacteria > Pseudomonadota > Gammaproteobacteria > Burkholderiales > Burkholderiaceae_C > Rubrivivax. The sequence goes on from CAZKCJ010000005.1 coordinate 9,062, forward strand.
GGAGGTGCTGCGCGAGCTGATCGCGCAGCTGGCGGCCGCGACCAACCGGCCCGATGCGGCGGCGCTGTCCGGCTGGTGGGGGCAGGTCAACCAGTGGCGTCAGCGCAACTGCCTGGCCTTCAAGGACAGCACCGAGGTGATCAAGCCGCAGGCGGTGGTGCGCAAGCTGTGGGAACTGACCAAGGACCGCGACGCCTACATCACCGCCGACGTCGGCCAGCACCAGATGTGGGCCGCGCAGTACTACGGCTTCGAGCAGCCGCGGCGCTGGATCAACTCCGGCGGCCTAGGCACGATGGGCGTCGGGCTGCCGTTCGCGATGGGCATCAAGCTGGCCAAGCCCGACGCGGACGTGTTCTGCGTGACCGGCGAGGGCTCGATCCAGATGTGCGTGCAGGAGCTGTCGACCTGCAAGCAGTACCGCACGCCGGTGAAGATCGTGTCGCTGAACAACCGCTACCTGGGGATGGTGCGGCAGTGGCAGCAGCTGATGTACGGCGGCCGCTACTCGCACAGCTACATGGACGCGCTGCCCGACTTCGTGAAGCTGGCCGAGGCCTACGGCCACGTCGGCCTGCTGGTCGAGAAGCCGGCCGACGTCGAGCCGGCGCTGCGCGAGGCGATCGCGCTGCGCGACCGCACCGTGTTCCTCGACATCCGCACCGACCCGACCGAGAACGTGTGGCCGATGGTGCAGGCCGGCAAGGGCATCACCGACATGCTGCTGGGCAGCGAGGAACTGTGAGGGCCCCGAGCGGGGGCGGCCGCCGGGCGTTACCGCGCCGGGTGCACCGCAGCCCGCGCGCGGCCTGAACTGCCTGCCCGTTTCCCTCCCAACCTTCGCAACGCGCGGTCAAGGGCCAGGGGTTACCGCCCCGCCACCCGAGGAGCCGTGCAGGACGAATCGATCATGAAACACATCATCGCGGTGCTGCTCGAGAACGAGCCCGGAGCCCTGTCGCGCGTGGTCGCGCTGTTCTCGGCGCGCGGCTACAACATCGAGAGCCTGACGGTCGCGCCCACCGAGGACGCGTCGCTGTCGCGGATGACCATCGTCACCGCCGGCAGCGACGAGGTGATCGAGCAGATCACCAAGCACCTGAACCGGCTGATCGAGGTCGTCAAGGTGGTCGACCTGAACGAGGGCAGCTTCACCGAGCGCGAGCTGATGCTGGTCAAGGTGCGCGCGGTCGGCAAGGAGCGCGAGGAGATGAAGCGCATGGCCGACATCTTCCGCGGCCGCATCGTCGACGTGACCGAGAAGACCTACACCCTCGAGATCACCGGCGACGCGGCCAAGCTCGACGCCTTCCTGCAGGCGATCGACCGCGCCGCGATCCTGGAGACGGTGCGCACCGGCACCAGCGGCATCGGCCGCGGCGAGCGCATCCTCAGGGTCTGAACACACCGCGCGCCGCGCGCGCCGCACGCCCACCCCCCAAACCGGAGCAATCGATGAAGGTGTATTACGACAAGGATGCCGACCTCAGCCTGATCAAGGGCAAGCAGGTCACGATCGTCGGCTACGGCTCGCAGGGCCACGCGCACGCGCAGAACCTGCGCGACAGCGGCGTCGCGGTCACCGTCGGGCTGCGCCGCGGCGGCGCCAGCTGGGCCAAGGTCGAGAAGGCGGGGCTGAAGGTCGCGACCGTCGCCGACGCAGTCAAGGGCGCCGACGTGGTGATGATGCTGCTGCCCGACGAGCAGATCGCCGCGGTCTACCGCGACGAGGTCGAGCCGAACATCCGCAGCGGCGCCTCGCTCGCCTTCGCGCACGGCTTCAACGTGCACTACGGCCAGGTCGTGCCGCGCGCCGACCTCGACGTGTGGATGGTCGCGCCCAAGGCGCCGGGCCACACCGTGCGCGACACCTACACCCGCGGCGGCGGCGTGCCGCACCTGATCGCGGTGCACGCCGACCCGTCGGGCAAGGCGCGCGACCTGGCGCTGAGCTACGCGGTCGCCAACGGCGGCGGCAAGGCCGGCGTGATCGAGACCAGCTTCCGCGAGGAGACCGAGACCGACCTGTTCGGCGAGCAGGCGGTGCTGTGCGGCGGCACGGTCGAGCTGATCAAGGCCGGCTACGAGACCCTGGTCGAGGCCGGCTACGCGCCCGAGATGGCCTACTTCGAGTGCTTGCACGAGCTCAAGCTGATCGTGGACCTGATCTACGAAGGCGGCATCGCCAACATGAACTACTCGATCAGCAACAACGCCGAGTACGGCGAATACGTGACCGGCCCCAAGGTCATCACGGCCGAGTCCAAGGCCGCCATGAAGAAGATGCTGGCCGACATTCAAAGCGGCGAGTACGCGAAGAGCTTCATCCTCGAGAACCGCGCCGGCGCGCCGACGCTGCTGAGCCGCCGCCGGCTGATGGCCGAGCATTCGATCGAGGTCGTGGGCGAGAAGCTGCGGGCGATGATGCCGTGGATCAAGGCCAACAAGCTGGTCGACAAGAGCCGCAATTGAACGCACCCGGCGCCGGCCTGCCGCCGCCAGACGAGGCGGCGACGCTAGACACCGAGGCCGACGAGCCGGTGCTGCCGCGCCGCCGCCGGCGCGGCATCTACGTGCTGCCCAACCTGTTCACGCTGGCGGCGCTGTTCGGCGGCTTCTACGCGATCGTGATGGCGATGAACGGTCGCTTCGAGAACGCGGTGCTCGGCGTGTTCAGCGCGATGGTGCTCGACAGCCTGGACGGCCGGGTCGCGCGCATGACCCACACCCAGAGCGCCTTCGGCGAGCAGATGGACAGCCTGGCCGACATGGTCAGCTTCGGCGCCGCGCCGGCGCTGATCGTCTACGAGTGGGCGCTCAAGGGCCTGGGCAAAGTCGGCTGGGTCGCGGCCTTCGTCTACTGCGCGTCGGCGGCGCTGCGCCTGGCGCGCTTCAACACCAACATCGGCGTCGTCGACAAGCGCTGGTTCCAGGGCCTGCCGAGCCCGGCGGCGGCGGCGCTGGTGGTCGGCTTGATCTGGGTGATGGACGACGCCGGCTTCAAGAGCGCAGGCCGGATCGACTGGCTCGCCTGGCTGGCGGTGGGCGTGACGCTGTACGCCGGGCTGACGATGGTCACCAACGTGCCCTTCTACAGCTTCAAGGACGTCGGCCACCGGCGCTCGGTGCCGTTCATCGTGCTGGTGCTGATCGCGCTGGGCATCGCCGCGGTCAACCTGCACCCGCCGCTGGTGCTGTTTGGCGCCTTCGGTGTCTATGGTCTGTCCGGCTACGGCGTCTACGCGTGGCGCAAGCGCCGCGGCCAGCCGGTCAGCGTGATCGCGATCTCGAAGGACGAGCCCGACGAGCGCGGGCTGCATTGAACCCGGCCCGCGCCGCGCGCGAGTCGCGTGCTATATTGCCGCGCATGTCGTCGCTTTCGTCCGCCCTCGCCCTGCTGCTTCTACGCACGCAGCCGCGGGCTCGCTGATCGAAACGCACGCACCCACGCAGATTCGACGGCCCGCTGGCACCCGCAGCGGGCCGTCTTCGTTTCGTGCTGCGCGTGCTGACCAACCCGAGGCTCGACCATGACCGACCGCCTGATCATCTTCGACACCACCTTGCGCGACGGCGAGCAATCGCCCGGCGCGTCGATGACCAAGGACGAGAAGCTGCGCATCGCGCGCCAGCTCGAGCGGCTGCGCGTGGACGTGATCGAGGCCGGCTTCGCCGCCAGCAGCAACGGCGACTTCGAATGCGTGCGCGCGATCGCCGCGCACGTGCAGGAGTCGACGGTGTGCTCGCTCGCGCGCGCCAACGACCGCGACATCGCGCGTGCGGCCGAGGCGCTGAAGCCGGCGGCGCGTGCGCGCATCCACACCTTCATCGCGACCAGCGACCTGCACATGGACAAGAAGCTGCGGATGACGCGCGAGCAGGTGCTGGAGCAGGCGCGGCTGTCGGTGCGCTTCGCGCGCAACCTGTGCGCCGACGTCGAGTTCTCGCCCGAGGACGGCTACCGCTCCGACCCCGACTTCCTGTGCCGGGTGCTCGAGGCGGTGATCGCCGAGGGCGCGACCACGCTGAACATCCCCGACACCGTCGGCTACGCGATCCCCGAGCTGTACGGCGCCTTCATCCGCTCGCTGCGCGAGCGCATCCCCGACTCGGACAAGGCGGTGTGGTCGGTGCACTGCCACAACGACCTGGGGCTGGCGGTGGCCAACTCGCTGGCCGGCGTGAAGATCGGCGGCGCACGCCAGATCGAGTGCACGATCAACGGGCTGGGCGAGCGCGCCGGCAACTGCTCGCTCGAGGAGGTGGTGATGGCGGTGAAGACCCGCCGCGACCACTTCGGCCTGGAGGTCGGCATCGACACCAGCCAGATCGTGCCGGCGTCGCGGATGGTCGCGCAGACCACCGGCTTCGTCGTGCAGCCGAACAAGGCGGTGGTCGGCGCGAACGCGTTCGCGCATGCGTCGGGCATCCACCAGGACGGCGTGCTCAAGGCGCGCGACACCTACGAGATCATGCGCGCCGAGGACGTGGGCTGGAGCACCAACCGCATCGTGCTGGGCAAGCTGTCGGGCCGCAATGCGTTCAAGCAGCGGCTGCAGGAGCTGGGCATCGAGACCCAGTCCGAGGCCGAGATCAACGCCGGCTTCGCGCGCTTCAAGGACCTGGCCGACCGCAAGAGCGAGATCTTCGACGAGGACATCATCGCGCTGATGGGCGACGAGAGCGTGACCGCCGAGCGCGAGCACTATCGGCTGATCGCGCTGGCGCAGCGCTCGGAGACCGGCGAGCAGCCGCACGCGCGGGTGGTGTTCGCCGCCGGCGAGGTCGAGCACCACGCCGAGAGCGACGGCAACGGGCCGGTCGACGCGAGCCTGAAGGCGATCGAGTCCAAGGTACACAGCGGCGCCGAACTGCTGCTGTACTCGGTCAACGCGATCACCTCGGGCAGCACCGAGGCGCAGGGCGAGGTCACCGTGCGGCTGCAGCTGGGCGGGCGGGTGGTCAACGGCGTCGGCGCCGACCCGGACATCGTGGTCGCGTCGGCCAAGGCCTACCTGGCGGCGCTGACCCGCCTGCTTGACAAGGCCGACCGGGTCGCGGCGCAGGGCTGAAGCCGCAGGCGCGCGGTGAGTCGCGCCGAGTCGCGTTCGCGCGGCTGGGCGTGGGCCGCACGGGTGGCGCGCTGGCGGTGCGCTGACCGAGCGCCGCCCGATCGCGGCCCGCCCGCGGCGGCTATCGGGCCGGCGAATCGTGCGCTCGGCCACACTCAACGCGCAACTTGAGGAAAAAGATCCAAGCTTTTGATCTTGTGAAGCTTTTCCTCCTGCAATAGACTCGCGGCATTGTTCCTGAGGGGTGTGTGCCGTGCCGAGCCTGCTGCTGCGTCTGCTCCAACGCCCATCGACCGTCGGCTGCTGGCTGCTCGCCACCGCGCTGGCTGCGCCGCTGCCGGCGATGTCTGCGAAGCAATCGGCGTCGCCTGCGAAGCAGCGGGTGTCAGCCAGCCTGCACGGGGCGACGAACCACCGGGCGAGCGCGTCGTCGCGAGCCAAGACCAGTGCGAAGCGCACGCGCCGCGCGTCGGTGGTGCGGGTGGCCCCGCCCCGGGTTTCGGTTGGCCACCGGATCGGGCTGCATACCACCGACGATCCGCTCGACCTGAAGTCCAGCGTCGCGCTGGTGATCGACCAGGACACCCAGCAGGTGCTGTTCAGCAAGAACCCCGACGCGGTGCTGCCGATCGCGTCGATCACCAAGCTGATGACCGCGCTGATCGTGACCGAAGCGCAGCTGCCGCTGGACGAGGTGCTGACGATCTCGCAGGCCGACGTCGACACCGAGAAGGGCAGCCGCTCGCGGCTGCGCGTGGGCACCCAGCTGACGCGCGGCGAGATGCTGCAGCTGGCGCTGATGTCGTCCGAGAACCGTGCGGCGCACGCGCTCGGGCGCACCTATCCGGGCGGCCTGGAGCGCTTCGTCGCCGCGATGAACGCGAAGGCGCAGCTGCTGGGCATGAGCGACACGCGCTACGTCGAACCCACCGGCCTGTCGAGCAGCAACCGATCGAGCGCCACCGACCTGGCCCGGCTGGTTGCCGCCGCCTACGAGTACCAGCTGATCCGCGAGCTGTCGACGACCACCGAGGCGCACGTGGAGGTCGGCAACCGGCGGCTGCGCTACGGCAACACCAACGGCCTGGTGCGCAGCGAGTCCTGGGACATCGGGCTGCAGAAGACCGGCTACATCTCCGAGGCCGGGCGCTGCCTGGTGATGCAGGCGGAGCTAGCCGGGCGCAACCTGATCATGGTGCTGCTGGATTCGGCCGGCCGCTATTCGCGGATCGGCGACGCCGAGCGGCTGCGCAAGTGGCTGGTCCAGGGGTACCACGAGGTCCAGGACGGCATCGACTCGATGCGTTCGAGCAACCATTCCTGAGTGCGCCACGGCCCCGCGCAGCGCGGCGATGCAGGCTGCCGGGCGCGCCGGGTCGAAAGCGCCGCAGGCAGCGGCGCGGCGATCGCCCGCAGCGTGCCGCTCAAGCGCGGTGGCCCAGCGCGGCCGAGATCTGGTCGGCGGTGGCGCGCACGCGCTCGGCCCAGCTGTCCTCCAGCCGGTCGGCCGGCGCCGAGATCGACAGCCCCGCGACCAGCTTGCCCTGGTCGTCGTGGATGCCGGCGGCGATGCAGCGTACGCCGGGCTCGAGCTCCTCGTCGTCGCGGGCGATGCCCAGGCGGCGCACCGCGACCAGCTCGCGCTCGAGCCGGGCGACGTCGTTGATGCTGTTGCGGGTGTGCGCGGCCAGGCCGGTGCGCACCGCGTAGGCGCGCACGCGCTGCGGCTCGTCGGCGGCGAGGAACAGCTTGCCCACCGAGGTCAGGTGCAGCGGCGCGCGCCCGCCCACCGCGCGCACCACCTGCATCCCCGAGTGCTCGCTGACCGTGCGCTCGATGTAGACGATCTCGTCGCCCTGGCGCATCGACAGGTTCACCGGCTGGTGGGTCAGCCGGTGCAGCTCGCGCATCGGGCCGATCGCGGCCTCGCGCACGTCGAGCCTGGCCTTGACCAGGTTGCCCAGCTCCAGCAGCCGCATGCCGAGCCGGTAGCTGCCGGCCTGCGGCCGGTCGACGAAGCCGCCGATCACCAGATCGTTCAGGATGCGGTGCGCGGTCGACGGATGCAGGTCGGTCGCCGCGCTCAGCAGCTTCAGCGGCACCGGCTCCTGGTGCTTCGCGAGCACGTCCAGCAGCGCGAAACTGCGCTCGAGCACCTGGACCGCGGGCTTGGCGGCTGACCGATCCCCCATCGGATCGATTGTGGCGGGGTTCGCAGCTTGCTGCATTACAGGATCGGAGCTCGCATCGTGGCACGCGGCGCCGGGCGGGTCCGGCTGATCGCGCTGTTGGCGCGCAGCGGCCCGGCCGCAGTCGCCGCGCTGGCAGCGCTGCTGGTGCTGGTGGTGCTGGCGGCGCCCGCGGCGCACGCGCAGGAGCCGGGCAGCCAGCCGCCGCCTGCGGCCAGCGCAGCCGCCGCGACACCCGACGCGGCGGCTACGGCTTCGGCAGCGCGCGCCGCCAACGGCGAAGCCTCGTCCCCGCCGGTGCCGCCGGCACGGCTTCGACCTCCGTCCACGTGGCGGCCGCAGATCCTCGACCTGGTGCCGCGCTGGGTGGCGGTGCCGCGCACCAGCGGCCGGCTGGGCGCGGCCGACATCGGCCTGGTGATCAACACCGCCGACCCGTACTCGGTCGCGGTCGGCGCCTACTACGCCGAGCGCCGCGGGCTGCGCGCCGACCAGGTGCTGCGGGTGGAGCTGCCGCTGCGCGCGCAGCTGGAGTCGGCCGAGTTCGAGACGCTGCAGCAGCGCATCGACGAGGCCTTCGGCGACCGCGTGCAGGCGCTGGCGCTGGCCTGGGTGCAGCCCTACGCGGTCGCCTGCAACTCGATCACCGGCGCGCTCGCGCTCGGCCTCGACCTGGCGCTGTGCCGCTCGAGCTGCGACGCGAGCCGGCTGTCACCGTACGCGAACTCGGCGTCGAGCCGGCCCTACACCGACCTGGGCCTGCGGCTGTCGATGCTGCTGGCGGCGCCCGACGTCGACGCCGCCAAGCGCCTGATCGACCGCGGCTTGCGCGCCGACCGCTCGCTGGTGCTCGGCGCCGCGCCGGTCGCCAACGTGTTCCTGCTGCTCACCGACGATCCGCCGCGCAACGTGCGCGCGCTGCGCTACCCGCCGCCGGGCCGGATCCGGCTGGCCACGGTGGCGATCCGCGTCCAGGAAGCCAAGCCGGTGCGGCCGCTCGAGGACGTGCTGCTGCTGCAGACCGGCAGCGCGCGCGTGCCGCAGCTGGCCGAAGTGCAGTGGCTGGACGGCGGGCTCGGCGACCACCTGACCTCCTTCGGCGGCCGGCTCACCGGCGACGCCGGCCAGACCACCGCGCTCGACTGGATCGCCTCCGGCGCGACCGCCAGCTACGGTACCGTCAGCGAACCCTGCAACCACCTGCAGAAGTTCCCGCACCCGCAGTGGCTGCTGCTGCACTACCTGCAGGGCGTGACCGCGATCGAGGCCTACTGGAAGAGCGTGCAGTGGCCGCAGCAGGGCCTGTTCGTCGGCGAGCCGCTGGCGGCGCCGTTCGCGCGGCGCTAAGCCGGTGCACGCCACGCCGCGGCCGAGCCTGGCCGCGGCACAGGGCCCCGGCGGCTGCCGCTGCGTCCGGGATCGACGCGGTGGCGCCGCCGGTGCGGCGTCCCGCAGCGGTGCTCCGCGCAGTGCGGGCTTCAAGCTGGTGCTGGCCCAGACGCCGCAGGGTGGCGTCGCGGGCTGCCGGACGGGTTGCCGACTCGCCGCCAGTCGTCCACTTCGACGCTGCGAGCGGCGCGATCCGACAGTTCGCCCCTGAGGCGGCCGCAACCGCCGCGCCCCGCGCGCTACGGGGCGAGCACTCCCACGGCCTCGGCCCCGGCGCGCACCGCACCTTCGAGCGTCGCCGGATACGGCCCGTCGACGTAGTCGCCGGCGGCGACCAGCCCAGGGGCGATCGCGGCCGGTGGCCGCTGCAAACCCGGCGTGCAGCGGAAGGTCGCGCGCCGCTCGGCGGCGACGTGCAGCAGCGGCGGCGGCTGCGGCGTAGCAGCCGAGCCGAGCACCGCTGCCGCCTGCCGGCGGCAGGCCTCGGCCAGCGCCGGCAGCCCGGCGGCGAGCCAGGCGGCGGCGCCGCTGACCACCCAGGACGACACGCCGGCGGCCACTCCCAACTGCTCCAGGTCGAACGCGAACTGCGCTGGCGCCTGCGGCCCGGTGGCGAGCGCGTTGATCGGCTGCGGCAGGCGCGCCGCTGCGGTGCGCAGGTAGACGGTCACGATCGGCTCGTAGCGCAGCGCGGCGGCGGTGGCTGACCACTGCGGCGCCACCGGCTGCGCGAGCCGGGCCGCCTCGGCGGCGCTGCAGGCGAGCACGACCGCATCAAAGGGCTCGCCGTCGACCGCCCAGCGCGCGCCGCTGCGCGCGAGGCTGCCGACACGCCGGCGCGGCTGCAGCGTGACGCCGTTGGCTTCGAGCCAGCGCTGCGCCGGTTGCGGCAGCAGCGCGTCCAGGCCACGCCGCGGCAGCAGCAGGTCCGAGCTGCCGCGGCCGGCGAACAGCGCGTCGCGCAGCACCCGCAGGAACACGCGCGCGCTGGCCTCGGCCGCGGGCGTGTTCAGCGCGGCCACGCACAGCGGCTCGATCAGGTCGCGGCGCACCGCCGCCGGCAGCCGCCGGCACAGCGTGGCGACGTCGAGCTGCGGCGCGCATTCGAAGCCGCGCGCGAGCCAGCCGGCGGCCGTGGCCAGCAGCCGCAGCCGCTCGCTGACGCTCCAGCGGTCGGCGGCGAGCACGCCGCGCACGAAGGCCGGCAGCGGCGCACCAGCGGGCAGCTGCAGGCCGCGGCCGTCGGGCGCGCGCAGCTGCAGCGGCAGCCGCAGCAGCAGCGCGTCGGGGTCGGCGCCGACCAGCCGCATCAGCTCGAGGGTGGCGGTGTAGGCGCCGATCAGGATGTGCTGGCCGTTGTCCAGTGGTAGGCCGTCGACCGCGACCGTGCGCGCGCGTCCGCCCGGCTGCGGCGCCATCTCGTACACGCGCACGTCGTGGCCGGCGCGGCGTGCGTGCACCGCCGCCGCTAGCCCGGCCCAGCCGGCGCCGACCACGGCGACGCGCCGGCCGCTCAACGCCCGCGCCAGTGGGTGCGGGCGGCGATCCACAGCTTGCGCAGCGGCGTCAGCGAGGTGCGCTGGTGCAGCACGCGAAAGCCGTCGGCCTCGATCTCGCGCAGCAGCGTGCGGTAGATGTTGGCCATCATCAGCCCGGGCCGCTGCGCGACGCGGTCGGCCTCGGGCAGCAGCGCCAGCGCCTCGTCGTAGCAGCGGTGCGCGCGCTCGGCCTGGAAGCGCATCAGCGCGCTGAAGCGCTCGCTGTAGCCCCAGGGCGCGCGGCGCTCGAGCAGCTCGGCTGCGCGCACGTCGAAGCGCTGCAGCTCGTCCAGCGGCAGGTAGATGCGGCCGCGGCGCGCGTCGTCGCCGACGTCGCGGATGATGTTGGTCAGCTGCATCGCCAGGCCGAGCCGGTGCGCGTACTGCAGCGTCGCCGCCTGGGTGCGGCCGAAGATGTTGGCCGCGACCTCGCCGACCACGCCGGCGACCAGGTCGCAGTAGCGCGCGAGCGCCGTGAAGTCGGGGAAGCGCGCCTGCTGCAGGTCGATCTGGCAGCCGTCGATCACTGCGCTGAGGTGCGCGGGCTCGATGCCGAACTCGGGCGCGAGCGGCATCAGTGCGCGCATCACCGGGTGGTTCGGTTGGCCGGCGAAGGCCGCCTGCACCTCGCCGCGCCACCAGGCGAGCTTGGCGGCGGCCACGCCTGGGTCGTGCATCTCGTCGACCACGTCGTCGACCGCGCGGCAGAACGCGTAGTACGCGGTGATCGCCGCGCGGCGCCGCGGCGGCAGGAACAGGAACGCGTAGTAGAACGACGAGCCGCTCGCCGCCGTGTCCAGCTGCGCCTGCACGGGCGGCTCGCCCGGCAGCGGCGAGGCGGGCAGACTCATCGGACTGCCCTTCGCGCTGCGTGCGGCGCGACGAGCGCTCGGCAGCGGCCCGACGCGTTCAACGGACTTACCCCTTGCGCTGCGCGCTTCAGGGCGGGCACCAGCGAGCGGCCCGGCGCGCTCACGCTCTGGCCTTGCGCGCCGGTGGTCGGCAATCAAGCGGTGGCGCGCAGCGAGCGTTCACCGCGGGCCCATTCGCAGCGCGCGCCACAGCAGCCGCGGCGCGTCGCCGCGACCGACGGTGGGCCGGTGGCTCAGGCAGGCGTGGTCCATCGCGCGGATTTTCTCAAGAATCCGCAGCCCGCCCTGCACCACCAGCCGCAGCTCCCAGCCGAAGCGCCCGGGCAGGCGCAGCGCGAGCGGCGAGCCGCTGCGCAGCAGCTGCTCGGCCCACGCGCACAGCTCGGCCAGCAGGCGCCGGCTGGCGGCGGTGTCGGCGCCCGGGCGCAGCGCCGCGGCGCTCAGCCCGTGGCGCTGCAGGTCGGCGGCGGGCACGTACAGCCGGCCGCGCGCGCGGTCTACGCCAAGGTCCTGCCAGAAGTTGATCAGCTGCAGCGCGCTGCAGATCGCGTCGGACTGCGCGAGCGAGCCGGCGTCGCCGACCCGCGCCAGGTGCAGCAGCAGCCGGCCCACCGGGTTGGCCGAGCGCGCGCAGTAGGCCAGCAGCGCCGCGCGGTCGGGGTAGGGCGGGTCGTGCACGTCCTGCTCGAAGGCGTCGAGCAGCGCGTGCAGCAGCGCCGGCGGCAGCGCGTGGCGCTGGATCGCGCGCGCCAGCGGCTCGAAGACCTCGGGCCAGGCGTCGTCCGCGGCGCTGCCGGCTACCGCCGCGTCCAGCGCCCTGCGGTAGCGGTCGAGCGCCGCCAGCCGCTCGGCGGCGGCGGCGCTGCCCTCGTCGGCCAGGTCGTCGGCGGTGCGCGCGAAGCGATAGATCGCCAGCACCGCCGGGCGCAGCGGCGGCGGGCACAGCCACGACGCGACCGGGAAGTTCTCGTAGTGCTCGATCGCCGCCACCGGTGGATTGTCCCGTGCCGCTGCAGCGGCAGCGGCCAGGCCGCAGGCGGCCGGTAGAATCGCCGGCTTCGCCGCACCGCCACTGCGGCGGGCGCAGCGGGGCCGCGTTGCCCGCATGCCGCAGCTTGGGCCGCGCGGGTGGCGAAATTGGTAGACGCACCAGGTTTAGGTCCTGACGCCTTCACCGGCGTGCCGGTTCGAGTCCGGCCCCGCGCACCAGTTCCCCGCGTCCACCCCCCGAGAGAGTGACCTTGCCATGCCCGTGAACGTCGAAACCCTGGACAAGCTGGAGCGCCGGATCACGCTCACGCTGCCGAGCGAGCGGATCGCCGCCGAAGTGCAGGCGCGGCTGAAGAAGCTGGCGCGCACCGTGAAGGCGGCGGGCTTTCGCCCGGGCAAGGTGCCGATGTCGGTGGTCACGCAGCGCTACGGCGCGTCGGTCCAGTACGAGGTGATGAACGACGAGGTCGGGCGCGCGTTCAGCGAAGCCGCGTCGCAGGCGCAGCTGCGCGTGGCCGGGCCGCCGCGGATCAGCGCGAAGGACGATGCACCCGAAGGGCAGCTGGCCTTCGACGCGACCTTCGAGGTCTACCCCGAGGTCAGCATCGGCGAGCTGGGCGAGGTGGCGGTCGAGTCGGTGTCGTCGGAGGTGACCGAGGCGGCGATCGACCGCACGGTCGAGATCCTGCGCAAGCAGCGGCGCAGCTTCACGCCGCGCGCGGCCGGCGAGGGTGCCGCCGAGGGCGACCGGGTGACGATCGACTTCGAGGGCAAGATCGACGGCGAGCCCTTCGAGGGCGGCAAGGCCGACGGCTTCCAGTTCGTGATCGGCGAAGGCCAGATGCTCGACCAGTTCGACCGCGCGGTGCGCGGCATGAAGGCCGGCCAGTCGAAGACCTTCCCGCTGGGCTTTCCCGAGGACTACCAGGCGCGCGAGCTGGCCGGCAAGGAGGCCGACTTCCGCGTGACCGTCGCGAAGATCGAGGCGCAGCAGCTGCCCGAGGTCGACGAGGCGATGATCCGCTCGCTGGGCCTCGAGGCCGGCACGGTCGAAGCGCTGCGCGCCAGCGTGCGCACCAACCTGGAGCGCGAGCTGCGCCAGCGCGTGCTCGCGCGCAACAAGGCGGCGGCGCTGGATGCGCTGCTCGGGGTTGCGCAGCTCGAGCTGCCGAAGACCCTGGTCGAGGACGAGCTCGAGCGCCTGCTCGCCGCCGCGCGCGAGGACCTGAAGCAGCGCGGCGTCAAGGACGTCGAGTCCGCGCCGCTGCCGCGCGAGCTGTTCGAGCCGCAGGCCGAGCGCCGCGTGCGGCTGGGGCTGGTGGTCGCCGAGCTGGTGCGCAAGCACTCGTTGCAGCCGCGGCCGGAGCAGCTGCAGGCGCACCTCGAGGAGCTCAGCCAGAGCTACGAGAAGCCGGCCGAGGTGGTGCGCTGGTACCTGGGCGACCGCCAGCGCATGGCCGGAGTCGAGGCGATGGTGGTCGAGAAGAACGTGACCGAGTTCGTGCTGGGCCAGGCCAAGGTCGAGCACAAGACCGTCGGCTTCGACGAGCTGATGAACGGCTGAACCGGTGCGCCGCGGCCCCCGCCGATAATCGGCTGCACGGCCGCGGCGTTGCAGCGGCTGCAACGCGGATCAAGGAAGTCATGAGCGCTGTCGACACCCAGAACCTGGGCCTGGTGCCCATCGTCATCGAGCAGTCGGGCCGCGGCGAGCGCGCTTACGACATCTACTCGCGGCTGCTGCGCGAGCGCATCGTCTTCCTGGTCGGCCCGGTCAACGACGCGACCGCGAACCTGGTGGTCGCGCAGCTGCTGTTCCTGGAGAGCGAGAACCCGGACAAGGAGATCTCGCTGTACATCAACTCGCCGGGCGGCAGCGTCAGCGCGGGGCTGTCGATCTACGACACGATGCAGTTCATCAAGCCCGACGTGTCCACGCTGTGCATGGGCCTGGCGGCGAGCATGGGCGCGTTCCTGCTGGCCGCCGGCGCCAAGGGCAAGCGCCTGGCGCTGCCGAACTCGCGGATCATGATCCACCAGCCCTCGGGCGGCGCGCAGGGGCAGGCCAGCGACATCGAGATCCAGGCGCGCGAGATCCTGAAGCTGCGCGAGCGCCTGAACGGCATCCTGGCCGAGCGCACCGGCCAGCCACTGGACAAGATCCGCGCCGACAGCGAGCGCGACTACTTCATGTCGGCCGCCGAGGCCCAGACCTACGGCCTGATCGACCGCGTGATCGACCGCCGCGGCTGACCCGCCGCGGACGCGCAACCCTGCCCGGCCGGTGCGTGCGGCGCTGCCGGTGCCGCCGCCGGCTTCGTCTATCATGGTCCGCCACCATCGGCGCAGCCTGCACCCGCACCCACTCCATGGCCGACAAGAAGGGCTCCTCCAGCGAGAAGGTCCTGTACTGCTCGTTCTGCGGCAAGAGCCAGCACGAAGTCAAGAAGCTGATCGCCGGGCCGTCGGTGTTCATCTGCGACGAGTGCATCGAGCTGTGCAACGACATCATCCGCGACGAGGCGCCGCCCGAGGGCGGCGTGGCCGCGAAGACCAGCAGGCCGGAGCTGCCGATCCCCAGCGAGATCAAGGCGAACCTGGACCAGTACGTGATCGGCCAGGAGGTCGCCAAGCGCACGCTGTCGGTGGCCGTCTACAACCACTACAAGCGGCTCAAGCACGGCGCGGCGAAGGACGAGGTCGAGCTGACCAAGAGCAACATCCTGCTGATCGGCCCCACCGGCTCGGGCAAGACGCTGCTCGCGCAGACGCTGGCGCGGCTGCTGAACGTGCCCTTCGTGATCGCCGACGCGACCACGCTGACCGAGGCCGGCTACGTCGGCGAGGACGTCGAGAACATCATCCAGAAGCTGCTGCAGAACTGCA